>JBLIOB010000429.1:0-3002 GCA_047639575.1 Parvicellaceae bacterium | reverse complement strand
GATTTAGAGCTATTGCCGATTCTGTTGGTGCTGTTTTATTGGCTGATATTTCGCATCCAGCTGGATTAATAGCATCAAAACTTTTAAACGATCCGATTCAACATTGTCATATTGTTACAACTACTACTCACAAAACTTTACGTGGACCTAGAGGAGGAGTAATCATGATGGGTAATGATTTTGAAAACCCATGGGGAATTACGCTTAGAAATGGAAATACTAGAATGATGTCTTCCCTGTTAGATTCAGGCGTATTTCCAGGAACGCAAGGTGGCCCTTTAGAACATGTAATTGCGGCAAAAGCAGTTGCATTTAAAGAAGCGCTTCAGCCAGAATATAAAGAATATTGCAAACAAGTAATGAGTAATGCCTCAGTCATGGCTGATGAGTTTGTTAAGAGAGGTTATAAAGTAATCTCCGGAGGAACAGACAATCATTCCATGTTAATTGATTTAAGGTCCAAAAACATTACCGGAAAAGATGCTGAAAATGCATTAGTATTAGCTGACATTACGGTAAACAAGAATATGGTTCCATTTGATGATAAATCACCATTTGTCACATCTGGCATTAGAGTTGGAACTCCTGCCATAACTACAAGAGGGGTTAAAGAAAATGAAATTCCTCAAATCGTAGAATTAATCGATCAGGTTTTGGTAAATCCAACGAACGAAAGTGTAATTAATGAAGTGAAAAGTAAGGTTAACGCACTGATGAGTCCGAAACCACTTTTTGCTTACGAAACTTCTTCGGTAGTTTAATTAGACCTTCCTCGTAAAAAGCAAAATATCCAATCATCATAGCTAGGCCAAAATTAAATAGTCCTAACCCAAATGCTATAAAAAAGTGAATGATCATTCCTACAAGAATCATCCATTTCTTTGTTGGTTTTAACCAGATCAATAAAGGAAAAAGTAGCTGAAATCCAATTAGAAAATAAGTCATCGCACTTAACATCCAATTATTCTCTGGAAAGCTTTCCTGAAGAATCGGAAGCGTATATTCATTAGACATCATAGACTGCCATAAAGCAGAACCATCGATCCATGACGCGCCAATTATCTTGTAAAGAGCTGACATAAAATAAACAAAGCAAACCTGAATTTGAATTGCCAGCATTCCACCTCTATTCAGTGCATTGAACCATGTCCCCTCTTTGTTGTCGTTTTCATTTATAATAATTAGAAAAAATAAAACCAGTAGGATTAAATGATGCCCCCCAGAGTTCAGCATATACGTTGAATTGAATAAACTGGCCGTAGCCAAATAACCAAGCAGCGTCAAGATTCTTTTGTATTTAAAAATCAACGCTCCTCCTAAGCACGCCAACTGAATTACAATTAATACAATGGCTAATCCTTCTCCCCCATTATCCAGCATATTAATTAACTGAGAGGAAAATCCTGTTTGATTTAGAGTTGGTGAAATTTTGTTTAGGCCCCAACTAAAATCAAGCATCAACAAATTCTGAATGCTATTAATTAAGCAAAACAGAAACACTCCCCATCTTAAATAGCCAACCTGTTTTGCCTGAGCAAATGGCTGATTGAAAGAAAGTAATATGTTCTTAACAGCTATCAATACACTACTTCGATTAGCTGATTTCGTTTGATCGGTTTAATTTCCATTTTAACTTCAATCGGTGCATTCTCTTCTACACCTATATATTTTCTACAAACCACTTTTAGAAAATCTCTCGATTTAGTTTCTTCGACTTGACTATCCGAAGTAGATGCCATTTCCCATTCATAAGCTGCATATAACGCTGCGTTTCCAAATGCTAGTGCTATACGTCCATGATGCGAGATTCGCCAAGTGTAATGTTGCTCCAATATTTCTTCTGATAAATTTCTCCAGGTGACCCCACGATCTAATGAAGCTGAAACCTTTACATTATTCAATGGAGGTTCTGGGGCAAATAAATTCCAATGCTGGTGAAAATAAGGCTTCATATAATTTCCTGAGGCCAGTTCCAACTCTGCATTATTCAATTTGTCCGGAGCAGTATAGAAATATGAAATTGTAAAATGACCGAACAATAAGATTATAATCACTGTTCCTTTTAGATATGTACTTTTAGTCAAACTCAATTCTTCGCAATTTATTCAAAAAAAGAGTTCCTCATTTTTACAGAGTAACTACATTAGCTAAAAAATTACCGGAAATGATAAGAGCAAATGATCCAAACCGAAAATCCTGGGTATTTATCCCCAACAATTCAGACTTTTCAATGCAAAATCTCCCATTCGGAGTTTTTTCTGCAGGCCTTGGTGGCAAAAAGGTTGGCGTAGCGATTGGTAATCAAATTGTTGATTTAACAGCACTATTTAAGATGGGTAAATTGAAAGGATTAGGTTTTAGCGAATCAGATTTTTCAAATACACGCTTGAATGATATGATGTTGAATGGAAAATCAGCATTGCGAGAACTTAGAAATGTTATTTCCGACCTTCTTCTGGAGGGAAATGAGATGGAGCAACACGCTACTTCAATTTTAGTCGATCAATCTAAAGCAAGTATGCATCTCCCTGTAAGAATTGGTGATTACACTGATTTCTATTCAAGTGAACAACACGCATATAACGTTGGTTGCATGTTTAGAGATCCCAATAATGCACTTTTACCAAACTGGAAACATATTCCAGTAGGGTACCATGGAAGAGCTTCTTCAATCATTAATTCTGGAACTCCGATACATAGGCCTAAAGGTCAGCAAAAACCAAGTGAGGACGAACCGCCAGTGTTCGGACCTTGTAGATTATTAGATTTCGAACTTGAAATGGCGTTTATCACTTTAGAAGGAAAGCCGCTAGGCGATTCGATCTCAACTTCAGAAGCAAGTGATTACATATTCGGAATGTGTCTTTTTAATGATTGGTCAGCCAGAGATATTCAAAAATGGGAGTACGTCCCTCTAGGTCCGTTTTTAGCAAAAAACTTTGCGTCTTCTATGTCACCATGGATTGTTACACTAGATGCTCTTGAACCATTCAAGGTTGATG
>JBLIOB010000428.1:0-3015 GCA_047639575.1 Parvicellaceae bacterium | reverse complement strand
GCTAAAGGCCCAGCACCTGTTAAATTCGTATACACCACATTCACTTTAATAGGGATAGCACTGTTCAAATATTGGGTCCAGATGTTAGTCGTGTATGTAATTGCTGCATCGATGGTAGAATTTGTTCCAGTAGCAGTAACACTAAATGTAGACTGCGCTTTAGCACAATAAACTCCGAGTAATAGAAGTGCCGAAAGTAGGGTTGATTTAATCATGACGTTGATTTTAAAAGGTGAGTAAGAGTTTCTATTCCTCTATAATAATTGGACAAATGATAGTGTTCATTTGGAGCATGTATGTTATCTGATTCTAATCCAAACCCAATCAGCAAAGATTGAATTCCAAGTAGTTCTTTAAAAAACCCAACTACTGGAATTGAGCCTCCCATACGTTGAAATACGATATCAGCTTCGTACATATGTGTACAGGCTTGTTTTGCTTTTTCAAAGATCCAATGTTCGGTCTCCATTACAGCTGCTTCAAACCCAGCTAACTGTTCTATCGTAAGTTCAAAATGATCGCTCCGAAGCATTTTGGTTACGTGCGCTTTAAACAATTCGAAAACTTCTTTGGATGTTTGGCCAGGTACAATTCGCATGGATATTTTTGCCGATGCTTTAGCTGGAATTATTGTTTTTCCACCTGCTCCACCATAACCAGATCTCATTCCATTTACTTCCAATGTAGGCGCATAGGCCTGGATTTTTAATTCTTCTAGACCACCACTTTTTTCAGCCCATTTTTCTAAATGAAGTAAGTCTGATGAAGAAGGACTGGTTAAGTTCTTATAGAAACCTTCAATTAATATTTTTCCATTGTCATCTTTGAAAGAGGCGATAATTCTTGCGAGTTCATCCGCTGGATTTTTTACGATCCCCCCAAACAATCCAGAATGCATATCTTGTTCCGGACCTTGAATCTCAAGGTTTAACATAATCGCACCCTTAACTCCGTAAACAATTGCAGGAGTTTCCGAATCAAATTGAAATGTATCTACAATGATGGCAACGTCAGAATGGAGCAAGACACTATTTTCTTTTATGAACTGAGACAATGAAACCGACCCGATTTCTTCTTCCCCTTCGAATAGGAACTTCAAGTTGTACCCTAGGTCTTTCCGTTGGTTTAAAAGTTCAAATGCTTTAATCGGAATCATCATTTGAGCCTTGTCGTCACAAGCTCCTCTGGCATAAATTTTTCCCTCTTTAATCACCGGTTCAAACGGATCAGAATGCCATAATTCAATTGGGTCTGCCGGCTGAACATCGAAATGACCATAAACCAACAAAGTAGGCAAGACAGAGTCGATATAGCGCTCAGCGTAAACAACAGGTAAGCCTGTGGTTTCCATTAATTCTGCAGAATCAACACCAGCTTTTACTAATTGATCTTGGACGAATTTGGCTGCATTTCTAACATCCTCCTTATGTGCTGAGTCGCTGCTAATTGAAGGGATGCTTAGAAACTCGATGAGTTCATCTTGAAGCTCATTTTCCTGATCTTTAATAACATTGGATATAGTTGGCGTCTCTATCATTTAAGCTTTTAGAATTTCTATGTTAATGGTTAATCTACTCATAAAATAGCAGAAGACATGAGGAAAGCTGAAGGGAGAAGTGTTGGCCACTATCCCAACGAGCACAACCGTTGTCGTACTGCTAACTCCCTTGCAAACTTTTGGTGAACGTCCTCAATGCTTTTGCTTATTCTTTAATGAATTGTGTACTTGTTTTACCTTTGTCACCATAGATATTGATGAGGTGGATTCCGGTAGAGAGTTCAGACACATCGACTTGTTTTGAACTCATGTTAATCTCATTTTCAATCATCATTAGTTGCCCCATACCGTTATAGATTTCGATAAGGTTGAATGATTGGTGGTTAGTTAATTCAATATTCAACATGCTCTGAACGGGGTTTGGATAGAGTCGAGCTTTAGCTTCAATAGATTCATTCAAACTAGTTGGACCACCAGCCCCGAACAGTAAAATATCGTCAATGGCAATGAAATTGTCATCATCGGAATTGTGAAGAAAACTGATGTAAACTGTTTGACCAGCATAAGCTGCTAAAGACACCTGCCATTGAACCAGCTTCCCTGGATATTGCGTAGCTGAAGAAATGTTTAAAGGAGCTAAAGTGTCAAAATTGGTATGATGTAATCCAGTAGAAAACTGCGTTTCATCGTCATTTAAGTTTTGGGCGAAATGCATTAACGTATCGCAATTTGTTGGTCCAACGGCTAGATAAAAGTCAGGATCTATGGTTGACACTAGTACGGAATAGCCGTCCATGTAGAGGCTACCGAGAGCGGGCGCTGATCTCCAGCTCAATACTCCGGAAGCGTCATTTAATTGAAAACCAGGTAGCCTTAAATGGTTCCTGTTTCCAGGTTGAAAACCAGATAACCACGAAGAGCTTAAAGCCACACTTTCTATTGAATCAGCACCGCCATTTCCAAAGTTTCCCACAAACCAACCTTGCGCCAAACCATTAAAGTCTGAAATTCCATCCTCATCATAATTGATAAAAATGCTGTCTATTTCTACGTAATCCCACGTATTAAAATCTTCAAAAAAGATAGTGTCTTGGGCCAATGAGCAAGTTGCTATAATGCTTAATAAAAGGGTGCCTAATAATTTCATGAGTTATGTTTTTAATTCGGATCAAAACTCTATCGTTCAGCGATTTAATCAAAAACAGAATTATATTAGTATAATAATTCACTTAGTTGTTATTGATTATATTTGAATGATATAGAAAGAATTAATACAGTTATATATAATATTTCAGTTGAGAAGAGAACCATTGTTTGAATTGATAAAATCGCTTACTATGACGGAAAAGTCATATTTCAGAAAGCGTTCTAAATCATTCACGGGAGGTAAATCTCAATATCTCTTATTATTTGATGAGATTTCCGCTGTAGAGATCTATGACGAGCAAAAGTTAAAAAGTAAAATTGGTGAAAAGCACTTCGCTCAATACAAGAAGCATCTGCATTCGAAAGTATTG
>JBLIOB010000427.1:0-3039 GCA_047639575.1 Parvicellaceae bacterium | reverse complement strand
GGAAAGAGAAGACAATTCAGTTTCAGTTTTTCCGGATAGAGATACGATCTTTATGTGTGGATATAACCCTTTGGCCAAATGTGTTAACTCAATAATTTCTCTCGTTTTTCCAGAATTAGAAATAACAAAAAGGATGTCGTTTTGTTGAATCATCCCTAAATCACCATGCTGCGCTTCAGAAGGATGTATAAAAATTGCAGGCGTTCCTGTTGAGCTAAATGTAGTAGCGATGTTAACGCCAATTTGCCCAGCTTTGCCCATTCCGCTGATCACCAATTTGCCTCCATCGACATGAACAGCCTTATGTATCAGGTCAATAGCTACTTGTGAAATGCCGTCTATCGGCATGTTCCGAATAGCATTAATTTCCTTTTCGATTATGTTTCGAATTTTATCTTTCAATTCGCTTCGTTTTTACAGAGGTGAAGATAAGGAGAAAGGGTTGAAAGGGAAAGGGCTATGATGAAAGTTTAAAGAGGTTCCTAGTGAAACTCTTCAAAATGAAGTTTATTATGCACGATTTATCAATTTCCTTATCTTGTTCAAATGAAGCCAGAACCACATATCATTGAACGAGAAAATAAACGCCCAATTTTAATGGACATTCGTGGTCCTAGGGGAGGAGAGACCATAATTTTCTGCCATGGATACAAAGGATATAAAGATTGGGGTTGTTGGAATTTAATGGCGGATTATTTAGCTGACCACAGTTTCTGTGTGATAAAATTTAACTTCTCTGGCAACGGTGGGACCATGGATAACCCAATTGATTTTCCAGATTTACAAGCATTTTCAGAAAACAACTATACACAAGAAGTTAACGACCTAAAAGACGTAATCGATGCAGTAGAACAAGAGTTTCAGTTTACCAAATTGACGCTAGTTGGGCACTCAAGAGCCGGGGGTATTGTTTCAATTGTAGCTTCACATGATAATCGTGTGAATAAATTAATAACATTAGCTACCGTATCGGATTATTCTACCCGTTTTCCAACTGGACCATATTTCAGCAGTTGGAAAGAAAAAGGTATTTTTTACGTAAAAAACGGAAGAACGGAGCAAGAAATGCCTCATTTGTTCCAGTTTTTTGAAGATTTTGAGAAAAATAGGGATTTCCTAAATATTGAAGTTGCGCTTAATCATCTCGAAATTCCGCATCTTATAATTCATGGTTCTAAAGATGAAGCTGTAAATGTGAATGAAGCTTTTAACCTTCAAAAATGGTCTTCAAATTCTACGTTAAATATTATTGAAGGAACTGGACACACATTCGAAACTAAACATCCATGGCCTGAGGAAGAACTGCCAGAAGTGTTTACAGACATATTAGAATTAATGGTTGATTTTGTGGTGGAGGATTAAAACCAAAAGTTTTCCTAGAATGTCATCCTGAGCCGACCCGAATATGAGGGCGAAATATCGAAGGACGAGTTAAGTAAAGGCCCTTCGACATTTCTTTTCACTTCGTTCAAAGGCTCAGGATGACATTCACTATCTAAAATTTCAGATTTTAGAATTACGGTTTTTGAGTTGGACACTTTCATCAGACAACTAACCTCCTCTGTCATACGCATACACTGTGTTTGCTAAACTTTTACTACTTTCATCGCCCTATTTAGAATATACTTACTTAGAATAAAAAATCGAAAGATGGTTGAAATAAAATTTGGAACAGACGGTTGGAGAGCAATTATCGCGAAAGAATATACAGTAGATAATGTTGCTAGAGTATCTGTAGCTACTGCATTATGGGTAAAAGAAAACTTTGAAAACCCATCAATTGTTCTAGGACATGATTGTAGGTTCGGAGGAGAATTATTTATGCATACTGCGGCAAAAGTGTTCGTTTCATATGGTGTTAAAGTAAAAATGGCAGAAGGATTTGTATCAACGCCAATGGTAAGTTATGGTGCGGTTGAATATGGTTGTTCCATGGGAGTCGTTTTAACAGCTAGTCATAACCCTGCATCGTATAACGGATATAAACTGAAAAGCCAACATGGTGGTCCATTAATTGAAAAGGAAGTTAAAGAAGTAGAAGCTATCATTCCTGATGTACACGGAATGGATTTAGAATCTATGGACGTAAAGCAAATGATTGCGGATGGCCATATTGAATTAGTCGATTTAGAAACACTTTATGTGGATGCGATAAAGGCAAACTTTGACCTTGATGCGATTCGAAATTCAGGATTAAACTTTGCGTATGACGCCATGTACGGAGCTGGTCAAAATGTATTGAAAAGAATTTTTCCAGAGATGACTTTTCTACACTGCGATTATAACCCATCTTTTATGGGACAAGCGCCAGAACCAATTCATAAAAATTTAACTGAATTCTCCGAGTTGATTAAAACGCGAGGCGATATAGCTTGTGGTTTGGCAACTGATGGAGATGCTGATAGAATTGGCTTGTACAACAGTACTGGAGAGTTCATCGATTCTCACCACATTATTTTATTATTGCTTAATTACTTGCACAAGTATAAAGGAATGACCGGCAAAGTATGCATTGCTGCCTCTACTACACCTCGAGTAGCAAAACTTGCAGAACAATGGGGATTAGAACATGACACTGTAAAAATCGGTTTTAAATACATCGCGGAGCAAATGGTTTTGGAAGATGTATTAATTGGAGGAGAAGAATCAGGAGGGATTGCAATCAAAGGGCATATCCCTGAAAGAGATGGGATTTGGATGGGATTAGTAATTTGGGAATACATGTCTAAATCAGGAAAGTCTTTGGAAGTTTTAATTCAGGAGATTTACGCCTTAGTTGGTGAGTTTAAATATTGGCGAGATGATCTTCATATTAATGAAGCCCTAAAACAAGAAATCATCCAAAATTGTAAAGACGGAAAATACACTCAGTTTGGCGATTATTCAGTGGAAAGAGTTGATACTACTGACGGGTATAAATTTTTCTTAGGTAATGATCGATGGATGATGATCCGTCCTTCAGGAACTGAACCAGTACTGAGATGTTATGCAGAGAGCAACGACCTTGATGGTGCCTTGGACATCCTAAAGGCTTGTAAA
>JBLIOB010000426.1:0-3044 GCA_047639575.1 Parvicellaceae bacterium | reverse complement strand
ATCCTTGTACCATTAAGGTCTATGGAGGTTATTAATATCGGGTGTTAATAACTACTGAAAAATGTGTGATAAAATCCGATGGCTTAGTGTCCAAATTTTTCAATTTTTGTAATCCCCTAAGACGCGATATTCGCATTTAAAATTTTCGTTGTCGGGATGAAGATCCTGTAAAAAATTAAAGTGAGGTTGGGAGACCTCATTAAAAGATTTTACGGCCCTAATTGAAAAAGAAGAATTAAAAATTTAAGCGAGTGATTCGGGAGAATCTCACGTTAAAAAGAGCAAATTACAATGGAAGAAACCACTAAAACCACAGAAGATCGGGAGATCAACTTGAACGAAGTTTTACCAGCGAACACACCGGTAGATGAACCAATTCTAAGAGAAAACCCTAATCGATTCGTTCTATTCCCCATAGAACACGATGACATCTGGTCGATGTATAAAAAAGAAGAAGCTAGTTTTTGGACAGCTGAAGAAATTGATTTACAACAAGATATAATCGATTGGGAGAGTAAATTGAATGACGATGAACGTCATTTCATTAAACATGTTTTAGCATTTTTTGCAGCAAGTGACGGTATCGTTAATGAGAACCTTGCTGAAAATTTCGTGTCGGAAGTTCAATACACTGAAGCGAAATTCTTTTATGGTTTCCAAATCGCAATGGAGAACGTTCATTCGGAAACCTATTCATTACTTATTGATACATACATTAAAGATAAAGTCGAAAAAGACAAATTATTCAATGCAGTAGAAACACTTGAATGTGTTAAGAAAAAAGCCGATTGGGCTTTGCGTTGGATTGATAACGGAACGTTTGCCGAAAGATTAATTGCATTTGCTGCAGTAGAAGGAATTTTCTTCTCAGGTAGTTTCTGTTCAATCTTTTGGTTGAAGAAAAGAGGACTTATGCCTGGTCTAACTTTCTCAAACGAATTAATTTCTAGAGATGAAGGTCTTCATTGTGATTTTGCGTGCTTATTGTACAATGATCACATGATTAACAAATTGCCTAAAGAGAAGATCGAAGGAATTATTAGAGATGCTGTTGATATAGAAAAAGAGTTTGTTACGGATGCAATTCCAGTTCGTTTAATTGGAATGAATGCAGAACTAATGACTCAGTATATCGAATTCGTAGCAGACAGATTATTGGTTGAGCTAGGGAACGAGAAAATATACAATGTGTCGAATCCATTCGATTTTATGGATATGATCAACCTACAGGGTAAAACTAATTTCTTTGAAAAAAGAGTTGGTGAATATCAAAAAGCCGGTGTTGCAACTGGTGGAGATGCGGCTGGAAGTGCTTTCAGTATGGACGCAGATTTTTAAGGAATACTACTACCAATAATAAACCAGTAAAGAATACCCGTTCTCATTGCCTCGTTGGCCTTAAGAACAACAGAGCGACCCTTTTAGAAGAGAGGGTGGATCCCACGGCTACAGTGGGTTAATGAGAATACTAACCGTATAATACAAGAAAAAGAACTATGTACGTTAACAAAAGAGACGGTAGGCGTGAGGCTGTAAAGTTTGATAAAATTACAGCTAGAGTCAAAAAACTATGCTATGGATTGAGCCCTTTGGTTTCAGCCGAGCAAGTTGCCATGAAAGTAATCGAAGGTCTTTATGATGGAGTTACCACTTCAGAATTAGATAACCTTGCTGCTGAAGTTGCTGCATCTAATACCATTACGCACCCTGACTATGCGTTACTGGCATCTAGAATTGCAGTTTCTAATTTGCACAAAAACACTAAAAAATCATTTTCTGAAACCGTAACCGATCTATACGAATATATCGATCCGAAAACAGGAAAGAACGCTTCTCTAATTGCAGAAGATGTTTATCAAACGATTCAGGAAAATGCGGAGACGTTAGACTCGAACATCATTTATGATAGAGATTTTAGATATGACTTCTTCGGTTTTAAAACCCTTGAAAGATCATATTTGCTAAAATTGAAAGGGCAAATTGTAGAACGACCACAACACATGTTGATGAGAGTTTCTGTTGGGATCCACAAAAATGATATTGAATCAGCGCTTAAGACGTACAACTTGATGAGCGAAGGTTGGTTTACTCACGCAACACCAACTTTATTCAATGCCGGAACTCCTAAGCCACAAATGTCTTCTTGTTTCCTTCTAACAATGAAGGAAGATAGCATTAGCGGAATCTATGAAACACTTCAACAGTGTGCTAAGATTTCTCAATCTGCTGGAGGTATTGGACTTTCAATTCATGACGTTAGAGCACAAGGGTCTTACATTAAAGGAACCAACGGAACTTCGAATGGTATTGTTCCAATGTTGAGAGTGTTTAATGACACAGCTAGATATGTAGATCAAGGTGGAGGAAAAAGAAAAGGTTCTTTCGCTATCTATATCGAACCATGGCATGCTGATGTATTTGATTTCCTTGACTTGAAAAAGAATCACGGTAAAGAAGAGCAAAGAGCAAGAGATTTATTCTATGCACTTTGGATGCCAGATCTATTCATGCAAAGAGTTGAAGACAATGGTGATTGGACATTAATGTGCCCTCACGAATGTCCAGGTCTTTCAGATACTTATGGAGCTGGATTCAAGGAGCTTTACGAAGGATACGAAAAAGCAGGAAAAGGAAGAAAAACGATTAAAGCTCAAGAGCTTTGGTTCAAAATCCTTGAGTCGCAAATCGAAACTGGTAACCCTTATATGTTGTATAAAGATGCAGCAAATGAGAAATCAAACCAGAAGAATTTAGGTGTAATTAAGTCTTCAAACTTATGTACTGAAATCATGGAGTATACGTCTCCTGATGAAGTTGCAGTTTGTAACTTGGCTTCAGTAGCACTTCCAAAATACGTGAAAGATGGTCAGTTTGATCATGATCGTTTATTCGAAGTTACTTATCAGGTAACTAAGAACTTGAATAAGATCATTGATGCAAATTATTATCCAGTAGCTGAAGCTAGAAATTCAAATATGAGACATCGTCCAATTGGAATTGGTGTACAAGGATTGGCTGATGCATTTATTTTGATGAGATATGCT
>JBLIOB010000425.1:0-3056 GCA_047639575.1 Parvicellaceae bacterium | reverse complement strand
TATAAAGATTAATGCGCCTTATTGGATGAGGAAAAATCCCCCAACTAACAAGTCCGCATCCTGCGGATGCTCGTTGGTTAGTTATTTCATTCTCTAAACCAATTGCACTAACTTTATACTAAACGTTAGGCGTAATGCAAAACAATACGATATCCATAAATAAAGTAATTGCCGGATTCTTGCTAATAGGATCAGTTCACTGGTTATCCCAATCTTTTGGCGTTTTTATAAGTATCCCAATGGGCCTTTTAATCTGGCATCATCCGGACGTATGGAGTATAATTCCACAACTTTTATTTGAGGTTATTCTAATATTCTTTGTACTTCGTAATGCCACAAAAAGGGAATTTGAATCAAAGAGTAAATTGATAATCCTTGCTGCCGTTACCGCTGGATTATATTTAGCTAGCTTATTTTCACCTCAATTAGGTGTGGATCCGTTTGACTACTGTGGAAACGCATGGATGTCTGGGGAAGCAGATAAACTGCTTGCTCAGAGATACGAATTGCAAAATATCATGGTATATGTTGAGATGGTTGTGGTAGCACTTTCCATTATACTCTTTACTATATTCTTCACTAAAACTACGCCTAACAAAACCTAAAATACATAACCCAAGCCTACCCAACCGTTTTACGTATTTTAGCCACAACGTTAGGAACCATACCAATATGCTTGAAAAATTCATTACGTTAAAACATTGGAAACTTTTTGCGATAACCGTGGGTGTACCGGTTTTAATACAAATTGTATTTATGATTATCAATTTCGTAACGATGTTCAGTTCAACCGAATCGTCTTTCGATTCATTTGACTTAATGTTTAAAGTGCTTCCAATTGGATATGGAATTGGAGGATGCATTTACTTTTTATGGGTTATATCTATTGTATTAAAAATAGGCGGAGAAATTTCAAGCGAAAACAGGCCAAACCGAATATGGTTTTCTATCCTTATTTCTTACACATTGGCATATTATATATTTTTCACCTATGCCTTTGGAAACTTTGACAGTTTGGATTCAATCTTACCATTTCACTTTCTCGCTATGCTAACCCAAGCGAGTTCGATGTTTTTGGCTGGACGGATTTTTAAGTCAGCGGAATTAAATAGTAAAGCAACCCTTAAAGAGTCTCTGCTTTATGGCCTATTCTTTTACATGTTGCCTGTCGGAATCTGGATTCTTCATAAAAAAATCGTCAAATTAAGAAAGGTGAAAAAAACGGTTCCTAACAGTGTATAAAGATTAATGCGCCTTATTGGTAGGGCAAAATCCCCCAACCAACAAAACCCGCATCTTGAAGATGCTATGTCTTTAGTTATTTCATTCTCTAAACCAATTGCACTAACTTTATACTAAACGTTGTAAAACATACCCTGATGAATTATATAACCATCACTTTACTGCTGATTTGTTCATTGTTTATGTCTTGTTCAATCGATAAAGAAGGCGACAATCAAAAAGCAGATTATTCAACTCCAGAAAAAACATTAGAAACTTTTGCTGCTGCTGTGAGCAACTGGAATTTAGATAAAGTCAGCAATTGTACAACCGAGCCTGAATTAGAGGAAATGAGTATTCAGATCCAAAAGAAGGAAATTATCGCATTATATAAAGGGGCCGATTGTCAAGTGCTAAATTATTACAACAATGATAGTTCGGCTGTGTTTCGAGTAATTGGAAAAGATAAAGGTGGCTCAGTACGATTGGGTCAAAATGGAGAATGGAAAATTTTTGTTTTTATGAACCAAGTGACCAACCCATTCCAATAAAACGTTTTACTACTTTGTTAAAGAAGCTCATAATCATTTTTGGAATTCTTGCAGTACTTATGGTGCTTGGTTATTTTTTGCTCAATTATTTATGCAGAATTTCCGACAAATGTCCAAATTGTCCAGCCTACTCGAAATCGATGTCTGAATCAATTGAAAACGATTATTATTTATTCAGTTACAAACCTTTGGTAAAGGGAATTAAACTGAATTATCATGAGGATTCAATCTATTTTGATCAGGCTTGGGTAGAGAGTATTCGAATTGATGAAGATCAAAGCTGTTTATTCGAAGACTGGCAAAAATCCGAAGAATACCGGATTACCATCGAGTTCAATTCTGTTAATAAAGATGAAAGCCGATCTGGTTTTGTTTTTATGCTCCACGCCATTAATTGCCCCGAAAGTCCAGGAACGATGACTGATTCAAAAAAATATATTCGTACATATCATTTGCCTGATACTCTTTGGCTAAATATATCTGAAAGGAATCCGGTTGACACAATTGGATGGAAGAAAGAACTAGAAGGAGCTATAATAGGCTTTATAAAATAAACGTATTACAACAAGAAATAAAGCTAATACCCTTCGTTACCTCAGGAGGTACTATCTTTATTCCAAACGTTGGGGTTAATTGAACGGATATTGAATTTGTGCCCAAGTCAATTCTGCATATTTTAGATTCAAAGTCATTTAAGGATGAAATTATTAGGAACCATAGTCTTTATCACGCTTTTTACCACCTGTGGTAACGCACAGAAACTAAATAAAAAATTCCTTACTCAAAATATTTGGCAATGTGTTTCAGAAGAAGTGACCAACTACGAAGTATTGGACGAGAAAAATTTGATTTTGCTTCTAGTAGGTGTAAATAATAAAACGAAATATAACAACGAAAACTATGAACAAGGCAGATGGGAATTTCTATTTAAACCAGACAGGAGCTTTGTTATTTACTATATAGACTGGAAAGCTTCTAAAAAAAATAAACCTGGTGAAAAACCCAAGTATATTCATATAGCCCATGAGGCTAATGATTTTAAATGGTCAATAAATAAAAAATCAAATTCAATCGTAATTAATGAGAAAGATGGAATAGAAAGAAATTTTAAAGTCTCGGGAACTTCGACAAAATTGAAATTGGAAATTACTAACCCCAATTGAGTAGACGGGTCCGCCAGACAATCTGACGGACTGCGCCTCTCACACCACCAAGCGTACGGGTCTCGTACTTGGCGGTTCGATAATGACACTCTTTAAATTGTAGTACTTAATTAAGTTAACA
>JBLIOB010000424.1:0-3071 GCA_047639575.1 Parvicellaceae bacterium | reverse complement strand
TATCATCTCCGGGTTCTTCCAATTTAAACTTGAAAGCATTTTCGCCATTGTCAGCAACGGTTCCTGATAACGGTCGGTAGTTTCCAGCACAGATGCTATAACCTGAAACCTTGTTATCTTCAATATGCGCTATTGAAACATTGATTTTATTCTCTCCAAAAGCTCCAACCCAGTATCCCACCAATCTATTTTCTGATTCACCTTCAATTTCAAGTATGGAGTTATCTATCACTTCTTGCAGTTCAGATTTACTTCCTCCAATCAATCGAGCATCTTTTTTTAATGCCATGCCTTCAACTCTTTCTGCTACCTCAGTTATGTTATTTAATGCTTCATCTATTGATGAATTAACTGTAGCTTCTCCTCCGCATGCGCATAATAAAGCGAGAGCGGGTAATAATAATTTAATCTTCATAATAAAAAGTTTGTACCGTGTAATGCATTTCTTAGTTTAACGAAACATATTCAAGCATAATTTATTGAAAATACTAAAAATTATACTGGCAATTCTATTATTCGCAGCCCTATCTTATTTTACATGGCTGATGATTCAATCAACTTTGCCTTATTTTTCAATGGAACCTAATGTTCGTTTTTTAAGGATTAAGCAAAACTACATCGGTACCGGAGGTGAAAAATTCGATTATCTAGGGAACCCAATTAGGTATTGGGCCTTCTACCTTCATGTCTTCACCAGTTGCGTTTTATTGCTTGCCGGGTTTACTCAATTTTCCAAAAAAATACTTAGTAAAGTTCCAAAATTACATCGCACTTCTGGCTGGGTATATATCGTTGTTTTAATCTTGATTTCAGGCCCTTCCGGATTTGTAATGGGTATGTACGCTAATGGCGGGACTTCTTCTACAATCGCCTTTTTAGTACTCAGTACAATTTGGATTTTCAGCACTACAATGGCGCTTTACACGGTTTATAAGAAGAACTATAAAGCGCATCGAAACTGGATGGTTATGTCTTACGCACTTACACTCTCTGCGCTAACATTAAGAGCCTGGAGCTACTTGTTAAAGATGCATTGGGTTGATTTAGGCATTGAAGCCGTTAGACCCATGGACATCTACCGGATTGTTGCCTGGCTCGGTTGGGTTCCAAATTTCTTATTTGCGTTAAGTTGGATTTGGTTGAATAGAAATAAGAAAATCTAATTCAGAATAGATCCTTTTTTATTAACCAAGACGATTTTAGTTTTGTCCGCATCGTAAAGCCGTGTGTAAACTTTCTTGATCGTGTTGAACTCCTCTACCGTGACATGTTGTTTCTTAAACTTCTGATACTTTACAACTTTCACTGCATCCTTTTCTTTAGTGAATTTCAGTTGGTAAGAAAAGTACTCATTGTCTATTGAGATATCTTCTGGCAATTTATACAGCCTTTTCCCTTCCGGAAACTTAAGAAGTAATGATTCCTTTGTTGGTGCAATTTCAGTTATTAAACCTAAATCCAGCGTGTTCATTCTTTCTTCAGAAGAGAAAACAACACTATTATTCACGGGATTTAAAAAAGGCACATTCATGAAATAAATATCCAATACATTGTCTGAATATTTATCGCTCTTCAACTTGTACTTCCCTCGAAGTGGTTCGGTGATGTTATCTGGATTTTCAAAATCCATCTCCTCTAATTTCACATTGTTGAAAAGCTCCTCTCCTATCATTTCAAGTAACTTGTTCTCTACTTCATGCTTTGGCTTAGCCTCTATCCATTCTCGCAATAATCCTGATAATAATCCTTTGTATTCCGCTTCAACTTCAATATCTATAGAATAATCATTGTTGATCTGAGCAACAATATCATATTGAATTCCATTTTTATCCGTGTTTAAATAATCATTTGGAAGCCTAAATAATTTTTCATCTGGACCATCAATTATCAATCCCCATGCATTTACATCATTTTCATTGATCACGTAATGCGGATAATTGTCGGTGGTAAGGTCATAGTAATTCATTTTGCCATTTAACTTTACTCCAGCAATCACATGATCGAAGTACATACTCGGAACTGTTTCCATATCGAAATAGCTGTTGGTTTTAACCAAGACATAATGAGATTCTATGCCTAATTGGGTTAGCATATTAATCATTACTGTTGCTACATCCTTACAGTCGCCTATTTTTCCAGAACAGGTTAAATCTGCATTTTTCGGAATGAAATTCGAATTCAATAAATTATTAAATGAATACTTGATTTTTTCAGTCACATAATTATATACGGTAATAACCTTTTCTTCATCAGTCATCTTATCTGTGATAATTTCCGCAAGGATTTCATCAATCTCATATTTAGATTCTAGTTTACGATAGGTCTTTGCGTGATACCAGTTAACGATGTCGCCCCAGTTTTCGACTGTACTAATCTGAATATTGGACCAAATATCGTTATTATCAATGGCCGCTTCTTCATTGGTGATTTTTGGAATATGAGGGATGTTCCAAGTATAGTGGTCATATGCTCCTGTAGTGGATTTAATCATCGAATCATCGAGTTTATGCATTTTGTATGTAAATGCTTTTCCCTCTGGAATCATCACTTCCATTTTGAAATTATAGACGGGCGCGTGATAAGTAGTGTAGTTAAACATTATTAATTCATTCCCTAGTTCCGAAGTTGGTCTCCACTCAGCACTAGCCTCCAACTGAATCAAATCTCCAGGCTCTAAATTCTTAAAAACCGCAAATGATCCATTTGCATCCGGCACTACTTCGGCTCCATTTTGCTTAATAACTTTAACGTAATCGATCTTTCCTAATCGAGAAAAGTCATATTCAACCCAGCTAGAAGCTCCTGCCTCTGTCAAGATTAGAATCAACATTTTAGAATACAGATGAACTTTCCCTTTCTCATCGTAAATCAGATCTTTTGAATGCCCAAGTATCACAGACTCTTCTTTTTCTGCCGTTTTCGACCACGTTTGATCAGTCATCCAATCTTCAAAGGAAGACGAGGTAAACTTCTCCTTCAATTTTTTCACACCCTCAATTTTCGCAATCTTCTCCTGAATAATACCAATGGTGTATGACTTGGAACTTAACACCACGGCCTTCTGATATAGT
>JBLIOB010000423.1:0-3080 GCA_047639575.1 Parvicellaceae bacterium | reverse complement strand
AAAAGCATGGCTTCCAGACGTTTCCAAAGGAGATGTTGCTCCAATCTCGGCTCCAACGTTGCCTAGAAATCACTTCAATACAGTAGATGCCAAGTTGTATATGGGTGACGGTAGTAAGATTAACGTCGTGGGTCAGGTTGTAAGTACTAGAAAAAGCCAAAAAGGAAATATTCTTATCAATATCGACAAACAATTCCCAAATCAAATTTTTACAATATTCATTCGTAAAGAGCACATTGCCAACTTCCCATATGACCCGGAAGAATATTTAAAAGGAAAGACAATTGTTGTTAAAGGACAAATAAATAAAATGGGTGGAACACCGGTTATCTATCTAGAAGGAGCAAAGCAGTTGGAATTGTATAATCCCAAATAGTGGTTCTGTCGCATCTGTGCAGAATAGGCCTTTTTGTGAAAAATATCTGTGATTTCCGAATTGCTAACTAGCTGATAATCAGATTAATTTATTTTTGAAATTGGCTTAAAGTTTCTCAAAATTCACAGATGCGACATTTAAGCACAATAGAAGGGTTTTTCTCGACAATAAAAAGAGCTGTCATTGGACAATACCACCAGATAAGCCCAGTTCACTTACAAAGCTATATCGATGAAATAGCATTTAAAGCTAACTACAGCTTTGAAGATGGGTTTAATGTGCTGATTAGCAATGCCCTACACCCAAGGTGCCAGTAAATAGGAAATCGCACTCTAGTTGGGCCTCCTGTTACAGAATGGCATCCTTTTGATCCAACCGTTGACGATGCCATTTTTGCCTATTCTTTGCATACCTATCTTCAAGGAGGAGCAAATCCTTTTGATTCAAGTGATGTAACTATTACAGATATGAATTTGAACAGGCCATTTCTGTTTCTATTTATCCAAACCCTATGTCTGAAGTACTAAAGCTAGATATTGAATCAAGTGAACCGCAAAATTCAACAATTGAAATATCAGACATTTATGGTAAGATTCATTGGTCCAAAAAAGTAACCCTTAATTCCGGATTTAACCATGTTGACATTAACAGTCTTGACTTGGCTAGAGGTTCTTATATTTGTATTTTAAGAAATGAAAATGGACAAAAGTCTTACCAATTCATTAAAATGTAAATAATGGCCAAGTTGCATTACATATCACTTTGCGCTATCCTTATGTTTAGCTTGTTTTTAAGTTGTGACAAAGCTGAAAGAGTAACATGTGGGGCAACTCCTTGTTTGGGAGATTGCCTAAACGACATTGAAATCGATTCATTACCCATGGGTTACTTGCCTGATGAGTATGGAGTACACTACACTGACCCGTATTACAACCCTCTCAATAATTCAGAATTTATTTACCTCAAAGGTGATTGGGATGCTGGAGGCGGCTCTATGAACATCTATAATATGACATCATCTGTAGCCATTGAGGTAATCAATAGTATATCATTTACTCAAGGATTCTACAGACCTAAGATGACCCGTTCGGGCTGGATAGTTTTTGGGTCTCTTACCCAGCATGTTTGGAAGGTAAGACCCGATGGATCTAACCTCACTCAACTCACATTTGCTGGTAATTATTTTAATCCGGAAGTTAGTTATACAGGAGACACTATTATCGCATACAACATAACTCATGGGTCTATATTGTTTGACATAAATGGATCTATGATAGACACTGTACTAACAATTGGTCGGCACAGTGCCTGGAGTGGCGGAAATGAAATTGCAGTTCCTTATTCTGTTCCCCCGGCAACAGAAGGAGTGGGCATCTATGATATTGGTAATGGCAGTTTAGTCGAGTTGATTAATTGGAGTTTTAGTAATGGTCAGGATGATATAGTTGATATGACTTGGCATCCAAACAACAAAGACATATACCATTCTCAATGGAGTAATGGCATTTATAAAACAAACAAATCAACAGGCGAATTGAAACTGGTTAAAGTAGGGTGCTACAAACACTTTTATCCAGCAATATCCATTAGTAACGGAGGATTTAATATGCTAGCCACGAGACTAGATGTGGACAGTATCACTCCAACTGGAGCTCTTGCAATAAGCCAGAAAATTGTTCAGATGCAAATTAATGGGTGTGGGGAAAGTGTAATTAATCTACCTTAAAAAGAAACCGCCTTCCACCGGACCTTATGGCAAATTTGAGCTGAATCTGGACGAAAGGTTAGTGCTGAATATCAATTAGTTAAGTCTCTGATGTCACTCTATGACAGCTACCCTTCCACTGGGCCTTTCTGATAGATTACCACATGTCAGATGCTCCGATGTATGCATTACTACTTGAATCGAGGTCTATTTTTAATGCTTTTCTTTTCCCAACACTTA
This sequence comes from Parvicellaceae bacterium, assembly GCA_047639575.1. Lineage (GTDB taxonomy): Bacteria > Bacteroidota > Bacteroidia > Flavobacteriales_D > Parvicellaceae > JBLIOB01. The sequence goes on along the minus strand of JBLIOB010000423.1, from coordinate 759 downwards.
GTAAAACTCCCAAGCTGTAGTTAAATGTTGTTCTATAAACTTTAGTCTTATTTTTATACTGGTAATAGTACCATGTGCCATACGGTATACCATCTATTTTAACACCGATTAATAAACTTTTGTCTCTAATAAAACATACTGACCATCCTTGTTGAATGTCAAGACTATCTTTTTGCATATAGCAAATTGTCTCACCGTTTTGATGAGAGGTAAATCTAAGAGAGTCTGTACGGTCAATTTTTAAGAAATGAGTTACTTGTGTTTCATCATTTACATATGATGTAGTTGAATCTTTCAGTAAATCCATTTTTACTAAAATTAAATCATCAAAACAACTTTGAGACAAAACTACTTTTGCAAGAAAAATAAAGATTAACAGGATAATGTTTTTTTGCATATTTAATTTATAATTATGGTGCCACTTTAGGGTTCTGTCGCATTAATCTCATTGAAAATGAATTTAGTAGTTTTCTTGGAGCTTCAAGCTGCTAATGAGAGAAAAGTCTTGAAGGGAGTATTCTTAGCATCAATGATTTGATCCTTCAAAATAATATTTACCACCTCAATCCCAGCCAGTGTTCTTTGGGCTGACTCGAACTCTTTGAATCCTGTGTAGTTTACTATCCTACGCTTGATCCTTCGATGGTCTTGTTCTACGATATTGTTTAAGTACTTACTCTGCCTGATTTTTATCTTCTTGAAACTCAGACTCCTTTTATTGACTGTCCAAAGTGCTGCTTTATTTGTTCCACTTTTATC
>JBLIOB010000422.1:0-3097 GCA_047639575.1 Parvicellaceae bacterium | reverse complement strand
TCATTTAGCCAATTACAAAACCAAAAAAGGTCAAAGTATTATTGAGCAAATCGCAGAAGTTGATTATGAGATACTGGGAAGCGAATTAGTCTCATTGCTGAAGGAGTCAGACGAGATTAAAAAGTTCAATCCCTTATACAATAGGCAACAAAGAAGAAAACTTTACAGTTGGGGCGTGTACGCATATATGGCTCAAGATGGGTTTTATCGAATTGGTATCTCTAAAAGTGAAATGCCAAACGCGTCATTTATAAAAGGTTATAAGTCTAAGCAATCAGCTCAGAATGATTTATTTCTATTAGTAGAGAAATTTGTATTGTGTCAGAAATTATGCGGACTGTATAATGGAAAAGATAACGAGCCTTGCTTTCATCATTCTTTAAAGCAATGCAAAGGTGCCTGTTGCGGAAAAGAAGGACCCAATGAGTATAATGAAAGAGTACAACAGCTAATTGACGATCAAGAAATTCCTGATAAATCTTTTTACATAATTGATAGAGGAAGGAATTACGAAGAGAAGTCTTGCATTAAAATTGAGAACGGGCAGTATGTTGGTTTTGGCTTTTTTGACAACTCTGTCAACTACTCTGATCTATCTGAACTAGACGATTTTATTGACCATTACGAAGACAACAGAGACGTAAGAACCATCATCAAATCCTTTATCCATCAGAAAAAAGTTAAAAAGATCATACCTCTAGAGTAGAATATACTATTCTATTTCGAAATATAATTCTGGACTAAGTGACTGCGAGCAAATATTGTTCTGAATCCGTAGCAATGTCCCAAATCTTATTCTGAATTTTCGTAAATTGCAGTATAAACTTTGTTTTAATGGCGACCGCAACAAAATCTGGAAATTCAAAACAATCAAGCATTAGTAAAGAAACTTTACTGACTGGATATAAATTCATGTCTACCGCAATTGCCATGACAAAACTTTATGAAGAAGAGAAAGCCGTTACATCTAAATATGTGCACGCAACATCTCGAGGACATGAAGCAATTCAAATAGCCTTAGGAATGCAACTTCAGCCTCATGATTTTGTTTCTCCTTACTACCGAGATGATTCAATCTTACTTTCAATCGGCATGTCACCATTTGATCTAATGCTTCAATTGCTTGCCAAAAAGAATGATCCATTTTCAGGTGGCAGAACATATTACGCTCATCCGTCTTTAAACGATCCAGACAAACCTAAAATTCCGCATCAGTCTTCTGCAACTGGAATGCAAGCAATTCCTACCACCGGAATTGCGATGGGTCTGCAGTATCAAGAAATAACTGGGTTAGTTGACTATAAGTCTGACCAGGAAAAACCCGTAGTTGTCTGTTCATTGGGGGATGCATCTTGTACAGAAGGAGAAGTATCGGAAGCATTTCAAATGGCTGTCTTAAAACAGATGCCTATTATTTACTTGGTTCAAGATAACGAGTGGGATATTTCCGCTAGTGCAGAGGAGATTAGAGCTCAGGACATTTCAAAGTATGCCCAAGGCTTTAATGGAATGGGTCTACGAACCATCAATGGATCGGATTTTAATGAGTGCTATGAAACAATACAAGAAGTAATTGGGATAGTCAGAAAAGAAAGAAGACCATTTATTATTCATGCGAAAGTTCCGTTGCTAAATCACCACACATCCGGAGTTCGAATGGAATGGTATCGAGATGACTTAGAAGAACAATCAAAAAGAGATCCTTATCCATTTCTTAAAAAGCAATTACTTGCGGCAGGAGTTGAAGAAACAACTTTACAGGAAATAGCTGATAAAACGGCCAAATTAGTAGCTGAAGATTATCAAAGAGCATTACTTGAAGAAGACCCTAAACCTGAAGATTTAACCAATCACATTTTTGCTCCTACTCCAGTAACTGAAGAAAAAGGTTGCAGAGAACCTGAAGGAAAAGAACCAACAGTAATGGTTGATTCCGCACTTTTTGCGGTAAGAGAATTAATGGCTAAGCATCCAGAATGTCTGTTATATGGGCAGGATGTTGGAGGCAGACTAGGTGGAGTTTTTAGAGAAGCCGCTACCCTAGCTCAACAATTTGGAGATGAACGAGTGTTTAATACGCCTATTCAAGAAGCATTTATTATTGGAAGTACAGTTGGAATGTCCATTATTGGTTTAAAACCTATTGTGGAAGTTCAATTTGCGGATTATATCTGGCCTGGGCTAAACCAACTATTTACAGAAGTTAGTCGTTCGTACTATTTGTCTAATGGAAAATGGCCAGTATCCATGATTTTAAGAGTTCCTATTGGAGCTTATGGTTCAGGTGGACCGTATCATTCGTCAAGCGTTGAATCAGTAGTAACAAACATTAGAGGAGTAAAAGTAGCCTACCCTTCAACTGGTGCAGATTTAAAAGGACTTTTAAAATCAGCCTATTACGACCCAAATCCCGTAGTTATATTTGAACACAAAGGACTTTATTGGAGTAAAATTAAAGGGACTGAAGGTGCTGCTACCATCGAACCTGATGAGGATTATATTATCCCTTTTGGCAAAGCAAGAACAGTAATAGAAGCTGATGAAGAACATGTGAAAAATGGCAATTCTATGGCCGTCATCACTTATGGTAGAGGCGTTTATTGGACAAAAACGGCAATGAAAGGATTCGAAGGACAGGTTCAATTGATAGATTTAAGAACTTTAAACCCATTGGACGAAGAAGCAATGTATGCTGCTGCTCGCAAACATGGTAAGGTCATGATCGTTACCGAAGAGTCTGTAGAATGTTCATTCTCATTAGGCCTGATTGCTAGAATTCAGAAAAATTGCTTTGAATCGCTTGATGCTCCTATATCCATTGTTGGATCTATTGACACTCCAGCCATCCCGTTGAACTCAATTCTAGAAGAAACTTTACTTCCGAATGGAGAAAAGGTTGGAATAGCAATTGAAAAGCTTCTCGCATACTAAGCATATGGCAAAGGGTCTAAATATTTACGCTCTATTAATCGCCCTATTTGCAATCGGTTGTTCTTCAGATAAAAATGATGCTTTTGGGGTTGAAAGCGAACATTCTTCAGAAGTAAATTCAAATGATAGCTTAGCTCAGTATGTGCAAGATCATACAGCAGATACC
>JBLIOB010000421.1:0-3144 GCA_047639575.1 Parvicellaceae bacterium | reverse complement strand
AATGCTCAATTGAGAAAAAGTATCATGGCTTTACTGAATTGGAGAAATCTAGAAATTCACCCGAGTATTGTTCATATTCATGGTACTAATGATTGGACGCTCCCGCATAAACATGTTTCCGCGGACCATTATATTGAAGGCGGAAGTCACTTAATGATTTATGATAAAGCTGAAGAAATTAGTACTTTGGTCAACGATTTACTAAGCAAAAAATTTTAAGTTATGGAAGACGCTCATATAGAGACGCTAGATGCAGATGAACAGAATGTTTCACCGAAAAAAAAGCCTACATTTTTAAAAGTGTTATGTGTCTTGAGTTTTATTTCAGGAGGTCTAATGCTAGTATTCTCGATTTTAGCGCTTCTTTTAGAAGGGACTGTTGTTGGTATGTTGGAGCAACTTGCGGATCAAACTAGAACCATTGAAGAGGAAATGACTTTTCAGCATATAATTGATAATTATAAGTTTACTTTCTTATTGTCGCTTTTTGGATCTCTAGTGAGTTTACTTGGAGTTTTCCTTATGTTTAATTTAAGTAAGATTGGATTTCATATTTACACAGTTGCTCAAATTGCAATGATAGCATTACCTCCTATAATGACGGAGACTCCTAAAGAAATTGATTCAGGAATATTCGGAATTGTTTTAGGCTCAATTGGGGCGGTTGCCTTTGTGGTGATGTACAGCCTGAACCTTAAGCATATGAAGTAATGAGCGGTTTTTCAACTGAAGAGACCTTAGATCATGGTATGCAGGTAAAGCCAAAGCAACCTATATTTTTAATTGTGCTTTGTATTATTAGCTGGATTGAAAATGGGTACTATTCGTTTCAAGCATTCAAAGGTTTAGCTGCTACTGGGTTTCAGAATAAGCCAATGCCGGAAATGGATGATTTTATGAATGATGAAACCATTAGCAAGTTTGATGGATTTGGGGGTGTTTTCACTGACGCTGTGGAAATGATGCCTGGTTTAATGGAACAACAGTACTATACAAATTGGCTTGATTTAATAGGTGGACTTCTTATTTGCTTTTTTGTCTTTTTAATGTTTCAAAAACGTAAAGCTGGTTTCATTCCTTATATGATTACGAAAACAGTAATTATTGCTGGAATAATATCTTTAGCCGCCCTGTTTTCTACTGGAGAAGGACTTTTTGCCGGTATGGCATTAGTTGGTGTGGTGTTTTCAGTAATTTATCACGTGGCTTTCATTGTAATGTTTGGATTGAACAGAAAGCATTTAATCAAATAAAATCCTAATTTCCGTTCGTTACACCAATAAATGCGTACTGAATCATATTCAGTCCCATTTGTAATGCTTTGGTTCTAACTTCTTTGGAGTCGTTGTGCACTTCAACATCTTCCCATCCGTCTCCTAGATCAGATTCATAACTATAGAAACACACTAACCTTCCTTCGTGGATGATCCCATATCCCTGTGCAGCCTTGTTATCATGTAAATGGATTTTTGGAAGCCCTTTTTTAAAATTAAAAGCTTGATGATAAATTGGGTGATCGTAAGAGAGTTCTATAAACTCTAGTTCTGGAAAGACCTTTTTCATTTGTGGACGAATAAATTTGTCCATTCCATAGTTATCATCGATGTGAAGAAATCCACCTGAAATAAGGTAATTACGAAGGTTTTCTGCTTCCTGATTGTTAAAAACAACGTTCCCATGTCCAGTCATGTGAACAAAAGGATAGTTATATAATTCAGTGCTACTCACATGAACTTCAGCAACTTCTGGATTGATGTTCATTTTGCCCTGATTATTACAAAACTTAACTAAGTTGGGAATAGAGGTTGGGTTAGAATACCAATCGCCTCCACCGTTGTATTTCATCACCGCAAATTGATACGCATAATTCGATTGTGACCATGTGGTCATCGTGATAGTGATGAAAGAAAGAATTATTGCAATGCGAATCATAGAATAAAGGTACTTGATTTTCGTTAGTTAATTAACCTAATCTACAGTACCATGAAAAACGCCATTTCGTTCATTTTAATTGCTTTCTGCTTTTTGTATTCTTCGGCTCAAATAAAAAAGGAAAAGCTTCATACTATTGGAATTGGAATAACTGCAGGTATTCCATTTAAAATTGCTGGACATCAACCATACGAAAAGTACAGTTTACAATTTCGAAAATGCGTTGGTTTTGGAATTATGAAAATCAATGCTAATTACGTGAAAAACCCCCATGATCCTTGGCATACAGAAAATCTTCGGGTTGGCAAAGTGTTGACTGACAGTACAGTAAGCCAGTATAGTTATTCTCAATCTGCATATCGCACTGATATCAGGATTGGTTTTGATAAGGATGTTGGTGGTCAAGATTTGAGAATTTTAATTGGTCTGGATGCAATTGCAGGAATGATGAGGAGAAGAAATACAATAGCAGATTCATATGTTTTAAAAACCTGGATGAGTTCTGATTCAAAGTGGCACCCAGCTGAGCTTAACGGAGCGTATGAGTATTATGAGATTAACTATTTAAAAATGGGTTTTGACGTTACAATCGGTTTTGAATTTCAATTGTCAGAAAATTTTAATCTCACTGCCCAATGGTCTCCAGAATGGAATCATTATAAGCAGTTAACGGAAATAGATGAATCTGTGCTCTACTTGCATAATGTACAATCGGAAAGTTGGGCGGACATTAACTTATTCTTTGATGTGTTTTTGAGTTACAAGTTTTAATCCTCGAATACCCCGTTTCCAACAAACTTAAAGTTCTTGTAGATCTCAATTTTTTCTAAAATCCCATCTGAATTGTAGACATAGAACTTACCATCTTTTAATCGGCAGTCTTTGAAGATGCCATCTTGCCAAATCTCTTTGTTATCATTATAAAGTTTCCGATAGCCATCGCAGAAATCAGTATTCAGAACCGGTGGGGGAGAAGGCGGAATAGGTGTTGGTGCAGGTTGAATTATCGTACTTCCTCGTTTATCTTGAAGATAAGCGCTTGCATATTCACCTCTTAAGTACCGTAAAGTGTCGCAGTTGTTTTTATACCGTTCATGTCGTACCTCCCTTTGATTATTGTCGTAAACAATCCATTCAGCGATGCATCCAGTAGGATAAAAGGCAGTTATTGTGTCAATGTTACCGGCCGGGTTAAAACTGGTGTCAACCTTG
>JBLIOB010000420.1:0-3146 GCA_047639575.1 Parvicellaceae bacterium | reverse complement strand
ATCCTTGTTTCTTCAGGGCAGGTTACAACAAGAATCTTATCACATTGCTTGTAAGCACCACTTTCAATCAAAATGGCAGCTTCTTTAATTAGGATCTCCGAAGATTGTTGATCTGCCCATTCGTCAAAATCACGACCAACGGCCGGATGAACCAATGCGTTAAGGCTGGCCAATGCATTTGCATCAGAAAAAACTATTTCTGCCAAATACGAACGGTTCAATTTACCGTCAGCATAAGCCTCTTCTCCAAAACTGGATTGAATGCTATTAATCAAATTAGGGTTCGAACTCATTAAGGCTTTCGCCCGAGCATCTGAATCATAAACTGGAATACCAAAAGTTTTGAAAATCTCGCATACTGTAGATTTTCCACTCCCAATTCCACCAGTTACACCAAGTACCAAAACTTATTTTTTCTGGCCCAGTCCTTCTTCTGAAAATTGAGAAGCAATCGCTGATCTTTCGATCTGCATTTTTGTTCCGTCTTCAACAGAAATTACAACAGTAGCGTCTTTCAAGGATTCAACTTTCCCGTGAACACCACCAATAGTAACAATGCGATCTCCTTTTCCAAGATTTTGTCTGAATGCTTTAGCAGCTTTCTGCTTTTTCTGATTTGGTCGAATTAAAAACATGTAGAACACTACACCAATAACAGCGATCAAGGCAATCTGCCCCCATCCACCCATTGGTCCTTCTGGTGCTGGATCGCCAGCCGCTCCTGCTGCGCCTTCGGCAGCTTGTAATAAATTTATTTTCATATTATTTTGCGCCTACTACAGAGGCATTTAATGTAAGTTTTGTAATATTTGGAATCGTATTAGCTGCAACAGAAATCGTTTTCGTGTTTGAGCCATCGTATTTCCCTTCAAATTGAGCCGTAATTGTCCCAGATTCGCCCGGAGCAATAGGTTGTCTTGGCCAATTTTTCAGTACCGTACAATTGCAACTTGGAGTAGCCGAATGAATTAACAAAGGGGATTCTCCAACATTTTTAAATTCAAATGCAAAAGTTAATTTTTCACCTTTGGCAACATTGCCAAAGTCATGAGCTAATGTTTCAAATTCGAAGACTGGTGGATGTTCAGGATCAATCATATCTACAGATATGTCATTAAAGTCAGACTTATCGGTTAGGTTACACCCTGCGATTAAACAAGAGATTGAAAGAAATATAATTGTTAATCTTTTCATGCTTTAAACTAATCCCCTTCCTACTTTTTTAATTGTTCCAGCCGCTTGCATAGAGTCAAACGCTTTGTCTAAAATACCATTTATAAAACCATTACTTTTCGGTGTAGAGTAAAACTTCGAAATATCGATATACTCATTCAATGTTACTTTCAACGGGATGGTTTCAAATTCACATGCTTCCGTAATTGCAATTTTCATCAACAACATATCCATCTGAGCAATTCTATCTATTTCCCAGTTCTGAGAAAATTTCTGAATGATCTTTTGATTTTCATCATCATTCTTAACGGCTTTTCTGAATAATGTTCTTGCAAACTCTCTTTCGTCCGACTCGTCTTTATACAAGCTTAAGATATTTGAATACTCGTTGGACTTTTCGTCAAACGTTTTGATCGTTTTCAAAATCATACTGCAAGTAAAGTCAATATCATCGTTCCAATAAATACTTCTTTCTTCGAAATAATGGTGGACCAATTCACAATTCGCAATTACCTTTTTGAAGATCTTCAAAGCAAAAGCTTTTTCTAATTCTTCACTTACTGTTTCTGAAGCCATGTAATCTATGTACACTTCATCTGCAGTAATTAGGTAATATAGTTTCTTAATTAAATCTTGCTCTCCAACCCAGTTAACCCTATAATCGTTTGAAGCTTTTTTCAACTCCTTGTTACCTGCTAACAATAAAAATATTTTATTGTTCACAAATCTCATGTTTGGATTAAGGTCAGCTTCAGTTGGCAATAATTTTTTCTTATTCTCCTCTATCCTAAATTCTCCAAATGTTCTAACTTCATTGAACAACAGTAGATAATAGATATACATCTCATAGATCTTATCGATCCCGAAGAACAGTTCCTTTTCTCCTAAAGAATAATTTTGATCTTCTGATCTATAAAAGGCATACAATGCTTGTAATACCTTTATTCTTAAATGCCTTCTATTGAGCATAATTTCAATTAAGCTGATAAATCAGCAATTCGTTTTTCCGCCATTCTATTTGCTGCCAAATAGGTTGGAATTCCTTGATCTCTTGAATTTTCGATAATTTGAAGTGTTGTGTTGTAAATGTTTTCTGCCATTTTCATCACTTCTTCTTGTGGCAAGCCAGCCACTTCTCCGTAACAATTCATTACACCACCAGCATTGATTAAATAGTCTGGTGCATAAATTATACCCATACCTCTAACTTGCTCACCATGTACTGACTCATTTGCCAACTGGTTATTAGCAGCTCCAGCAATTATCGAGCATTTCAATCTTTTTAAAGTTTCGTCATTAACGGTTGCTCCTAAAGCACAAGGTGCGTATACATCCACATCCAAATCGTAAATTTCATCTAACCCAACTACTATAGCTCCATATTTTGCAGCAACATTAGATAATGTTGGTTCGTGAATATCCGAGATGAAGATTTCTGCCCCTTCTTTTGCTAAATGACCTACTAAATATTCACCAACATGGCCAACACCTTGCACTGCTACTTTCTTCCCAGCCAATGAATCTGAACCGAATTGGATTTTAGCAGAAGCCTTCATCCCCATATAAACGCCATAGGCAGTCACAGGTGAAGGATCACCACTTTTACCTGGCAAACCAGCTACGTGCTTAGTTTCTTGCGAAACATGAACCATATCTGCTGGTGAAATCCCCACATCTTCAGCAGTAATGTACTTTCCATTTAAACTTTCAACGAATTTTCCAAATCGTCTAAACAAAGCTTCAGACTTATCTTGTCTTGAATTTCCAATAATTACAGCTTTTCCTCCGCCTAGATTCAATCCTGAGATCGAATTTTTATAAGTCATTCCCCGGGATAGTCTCAATACATCCTCTAAAGCATCCGCTTCATTTTTGTACTCCCACATCCTCGTCCCGCCTAATGCTGGGCCGCATACTGTATTGTGAATAGCTATGATTGCTTGTAAACCAGTTTTCTGGTCATTACAAAACAG
>JBLIOB010000419.1:0-3148 GCA_047639575.1 Parvicellaceae bacterium | reverse complement strand
GGAAACGGGATCTATGCTTTAAGTCCAGAAATTAGACATCAATTAAAAGAATCTGGTCAGGCTTCAATCTATATAGACTTGAAACCAACTATCGAAGAAAAAGACCTACTCACGAAACTTCAAAAGAGCAAACGTTTTAAGTCCACTGAAATTCTCAAAATGGACGTAAATATGAACCGTACGCATCGGGCATTCCTCAAAAGTCATGTCGGAAAATCGGTCTTTATGGATAAGAAGTTGTTAGCTAAGAATATTAAAAATCTTGAACTAAAAGTTTTGGCAGCGGCACCAATAGAAGAGGCTATTTCTAGTGTTGGAGGTGTTTCATTATCAGCGATAGATACCAATTTTGAGCTGCGGGATAGTCCTGGCTCGTTTTGCATAGGAGAGATGTTAGACTGGGATGCACCAACTGGCGGGTACTTGATTCAAGGGTGTGTTAGCATGGGGGTTCATGTAGCTAGACATTTGAATAATCAAGCATAAAAAAAGCCCTCTCGATAATTCGAGAAGGCTCTAAATAAGATTAAAAAAGATCCTTACTTCATTTTAAAAGCAGCTTGAACTTTCTTTACATAGTTTAACTCTTCCCAAGGGAATAATTTGACTTTCATTGTCTTTACTTTTCCAGCACCATCCGTGAAAGTCTTTTCCACTACTTCACATTCTCTACCCATATGTCCATATGCAGCAGACTCTCTGTAAATAGGTGTTCTAAGTTTAAATCGTTGCTCAATAGCGTATGGCTTCATGTCAAACACTTTTTCTAAAGTCTTTGCAATCTTACCATCGTCCATTTTTATTTTTGACGTTCCGTAAGTATTAATATACAGTCCAACTGGTTTAGCAACCCCAATTGCATACGCTACTTGAACTAGTACTTCGTCACAAACTCCAGCAGCAACTAAATTCTTCGCCATGTGACGAGTTGCATAAGCTCCAGATCGATCTACTTTAGAAGGATCTTTTCCTGAAAATGCTCCTCCACCATGAGCTCCTTTTCCTCCGTACGTGTCAACAATAATTTTTCTTCCAGTTAATCCAGTATCTCCATGAGGTCCGCCAATTACGAAAATTCCTGTTGGATTAATGTGATATTGAATCTTATCTGTAAATAGTTTTTGAATGCTTTTAGGAAGCTTTTTCATTACTTGAGGAATTACGATGTTAATCATATCTTCCTTAATTTTAGTCAACATTTTATTTTCCGTATCGAAATCATCATGTTGGGTAGAAATAACAATTGCATCAATTCTCACTGGCTTGTTATTGTCATCGTATTCAATAGTTACTTGAGATTTAGCATCTGGTCTCAAATAATTAATTTTTTTACCTTCTTTTCTAATAGAAGCCATCTCTTTTAAAATCAGATGAGAAAGCTCTAAAGAAAGAGGCATATAGTTTTTTGTCTCGTTGGTTGCGTAACCAAACATCATTCCTTGGTCACCAGCACCTTGATCTTCTTTCTTGGCTCGTTCTACTCCTTGATTGATATCTGGAGACTGCTCATGAATTGCAGAAAGTACACCACAAGAGTTACCATCAAACATATACTCGCTTTTTGTATAACCAATTTCATTGATGGTTTCCCGAGCAATTTTTTGAACGTCTAAATACGTTTTTGATTTTACTTCACCAGCTAAAAACACTTGGCCAGTTGTTACCAGCGTTTCACAAGCAACTTTAGAGTCTTTATCAAATGCTAAAAAATGATCTATTAGTGCATCTGAAATCTGATCTGCTACTTTGTCTGGGTGGCCTTCAGAAACAGATTCTGAAGTAAATAAATATGACATATGTTAACCTTGTTTATTGAGCGGCTAAAATAGAAATTTATATTGGGTATGGTTAGTTCTGAGTCAACTTTTTAAATGCATCTTCTAATGAGTGTTCTTCTTTTTGCATCGTCAGGATTAAAAGAGCGTTGTCATTGGCAAATTGAGAAATTGCAGGACGCACATCGTCTTTAGATTTTATTTCAACTAAGAACATATTTCCTTCCACCCGCTTTACACCCGATACTCCTTTTACTGATTGCAGTTTATTTCTGGAGACATCTTTATCAAACTCAACTCTTATTACCCGATTCTTGCTGGTTTGCATTTGCAAATTGGCCGCAGAATCATCAGCCACGATTTTCCCTTGATTGATAATTACTACACGATCACAGATGGCTTCAACTTCTTGCATTACATGAGTTGATAGCATTACCGTTTTCTCTTTCCCGGCTGTTTTAATAAGCGATCTGATGTCCTCTAATTGATTTGGATCTAAACCACTTGTGGGTTCGTCTAATATCAACACTTTCGGATCATGAATCAGCGCTTGCGCTAACCCAACTCTTTGTCTATACCCTTTAGACAGGGCTCCAATTTTCTTATGATATTCTCGCTCTAGGCCAACCGCTTCAATCATCTCGTTTACGCGTGCTTTTCTATTCGGGACTTTATGTAAATGAGCTAAGAATCTTAAATATTCTCTTACGTACATGTCTAAATAGAGTGGAGTGTGTTCAGGTAAATAGCCAACTAATTTCTTAATTTCTAATGCCTGCGATTTAACATCTAGCCCACATACTTCTACGGAACCTTCAGATTGGGAAATGTAGCAGGTAATGATTTTCATCATCGTAGACTTTCCAGCACCGTTCGGACCAAGAAAACCAATAATCTCGCCTTGGGATACTTCCAAATCAACATTATCGAGCGCACGTTGGTCGCCATAGAATTTTGTAACACCTTTTACTGAAATAGACATGATTAAACAATTTATGCGAATTTAACACATAAAGTATAATTGATTTGTAGGAGAGTGTTACAGTCTTTACACAGAGTTGTTAACTTTGGCGAACTTTGAAAAAGGGATTAGTCATAAGGTCGACCGGAAGTTGGTACGAGGTAAGGGAGGAAGATGGAAACATCGTTGACTGTAGAATACAGGGTAAATTCCGAATTCAAGGAATTAAAAGCACCAACCCGATTGCTGTTGGCGACTGGGTTGACTTCGAATTAGAGGAAGATGATACAGGAGTGATTTCAAACATCCATGATCGAAAAAATTACGTTGTAAGAAAATCAGTAAACCTTTCTAAACGTCTTCAAATTATTGCTAGCAATGTGGATCAGGCATTGCTGATGGTTACAATTGC
>JBLIOB010000418.1:0-3174 GCA_047639575.1 Parvicellaceae bacterium | reverse complement strand
TTCAATCATAGAGGGAGTGATGTCAATGGTTGTTGTCTTGGCTAAATCCTTAGCCCCTATAGTTGAAACAAATACTTTCTTAGTAACATAGGTTGACTTGGAGCAGGAAATGTCGAAGAAATGTTCAGCTTCAAATGGACCGAATTCGACTTTACCTTTATTTATAATCGTATCAACAACAATTTTTTGATCTTCCCAAATGATAATTTTAACTAGATCTAGCTCAAAATCACACGTAAACATAATGTCTGGTGTCTGCATTTTGGGTTTAGAAGCCTCTAGAATTCGATAATATTCGATTGAGTCTTTATACTGTTTGTTTTTAAGTCGCTCTTTTGCGTCTATTTCTTTTAGATTACCCCAGCTTGATGAATCAGCCTGAGTGTCAATGATAATAGGGACTTGAGTATAGCCTAAAAGGCTAACATAGCATAAGAGTAGGGCAATTAAATTTTTCATAATTCACTCAAAGAAAAAGTCTGGTCTAATCGAACTCCTTTTTCGGTTTGTTTAACGGTGCAGCATTCATTTACACTGTCATGTTCTAAAAATAAAACAAATTCTTGTTCCGCAGCAAGATTTAAAAATTCACTTTTCTCATCTAACGTAAGTAAAGGCCTTGTATCGTATCCCATAACGTAGGCTAAAGGGATATGACCAACGCTCGGCAATAAGTCTGCCATAAAAACAATCGTCTTGCCTTTATATTTAATCATTGGAAGCATCTGACTTTCGGTATGACCATCAGCAAAGAAAAAATCAATGTTTGGAATTCCGTTCTCAGTAATTCTATTGGTTCTTTGGATGTGCTTTAATTGTCCGCTTTCTTGGATGGGCATAATGTTCTCTTTTAAGAAAGATGCTTTCTCTCTTCCGTTTGGGTTTACAGCCCAATCCCAATGATTTTCATTACTCCAGAATGTCGCGTTTTTAAATGCTGGTTCTAATAAAGTTCCATCGGCATTCCATTTAATGGCTCCACCGCAATGATCAAAATGCAGATGCGTTAACACCACATCGGTAATGTCATCTCTTGAAAATCCATTCGATTTCAATGACTTGTCTAGCGAATCATCCCCGAATAAATAATAATATCCAAAGAACTTCTCACTTTGCTTGTCTCCAAGACCACAATCAATTAGGATTAATCGTTCTCCATCTTCTATAAGCATGCTTCGCATGGCCCAATCACACATGTTTTTATTATCGCATGGGTTGGTGCGCGTCCAGATTGATTTTGGAACAACGCCAAACATGGCTCCTCCATCAAGTTTGAAATAGCCAGTATTTACAGGATAGATATTCATTGAGATTGAATTTGTGTAAAGATATAATTTTGCATAAATGGGTGCATGAATGGGTGCATGAAAATTTGGGGGGATTTCTCGGCTCATAGCGCTTCGCTTATTCGCTCGAAATGACCGCTACAACAATTGTTCATTGTTGTAGCGGTCATTTCGAGTAAACAATGGAACATTGTGAGCCGAGAAATCACCTGCCTTTTCACACCATGTAATCCATAACAGCATGTGCATAATGATTCTTGCTGCAACCATTTCAGGCTTCATTGCATCATATATTTAGACCAAAGAACAATTAATGAGAGTACACTTCATTGCTATAGGTGGAAGCGCCATGCATAATTTAGCCATTGCACTTCACTTAAAAGGATACCAAGTAACTGGTTCAGACGATGAGGTTTTCGATCCTTCCAAAGGAAGACTGGAAAAATACGGTCTACTGCCCGCAGAAATGGGATGGGATGAAAGTAGAATTTCGAACGAAATCGAATCGGTTATTCTAGGAATGCATGCTCGGAAAGATAATCCGGAACTTAAGAAAGCGCAAGAACTAGGACTTAGGATCTATTCATATCCAGAATATATCTATGAGCAAACTAAAAATAAAACGAGGGTAGTTATTGGCGGAAGCCATGGCAAAACATCTATTACCTCAATGATCTTACACGTACTTCATTATCATAATGTGGATGCAGATTACATGGTAGGGGCTCAATTAGAGGGCTTTGAATGTATGGTTAAACTATCTGAAACTGCGGAGATAGCGATTTTAGAAGGAGACGAATACTTGTCTTCTCCAATAGACAGGCGACCAAAATTTCATTTATACAAACCTGATGTTGCATTGTTAAGTGGAATTGCTTGGGATCATATTAATGTATTTCCAACATTTGATTTTTACGTAGAGCAATTTGATATATATGCTTCGATGATTTCTGAAGGAGGATCTTTAATTTATTGCGAAACCGATCCAGAAGTATTAGGAGTAGGAGAAAGGGCAAGAGAAGATGTTCAAAAATTTCCTTACGGTACTCCGGCTCATTATATCGAAAACGGCATTACCTGCTTAAATACGGATATAGGTGACGTTTGTCTAGAGATATTTGGAGAACATAACTTACAGAACTTGAATGGGGCTCGTTTAGTTTGCAACCAAATTGGAATAACGGATGATCAGTTTTACATGGCCATCTCTTCGTTTAAAGGAGCTTCGAAAAGACTTGAATTAGTGAAGCGAACAGAAGATTCTGTTATGTACAAAGACTTTGCACATTCACCAAGTAAATTGAAAGCTACGACTTCAGCTTTGAAAAAACAGTTTCCCGAGCGTGAACTAATTGCATGCATGGAGCTCCACACTTTTAGTTCTTTGAACAAAGAGTTCCTTCAACATTATAAAGGCTCTATGGAGACAGCGGATCGAGCTTTAGTATTCTTTGATCCTAAAGTGTTAGCGCACAAAAAATTGGATCCAATCACAAAAGAGCAAGTTGCAGAAGCCTTTGCTACTTCAAATGTTGAGGTTTACACAGATTCATCATCAATTCTAAGTGAATTGAAAAAGCTTAAATGGTCAGACCGGAACTTATTAATGATGAGCTCGGGCAATTTCAACGGAGTTGATTTTTCTAAGCTTGCTAAAGAGCTTTTTAATTAGCCGAATACCTCAATTTATCGCCTATATATAGGTCATAAAGTAGCTTTTTATGTTTAATGGTATATTTATATATGAGGTGGATATTTATACTGTTGGTTTTTGGCAGTACTTCTGTTTATAGTCAGTCATTCTCAGGGGATTTGAAGGCGAGCTATTCAATGATTTTTGGTAATAAATTATTAGCAGAATTGCCATTGAGCCTTCGAGTAAATATTC
>JBLIOB010000417.1:0-3208 GCA_047639575.1 Parvicellaceae bacterium | reverse complement strand
TTCTTCCACTTCAGACTCTACGGCTATTCCGGGCGCAGCAACCAGATGCAAATTATAGGTGGGACTGTACTGAAAAACCGCACTATAAGTTTGGTGCTTTTCCTCATTGAAAATGTATTCTATTCCCAAGCCACCACCAAACCTCGACTCACCAAACCTTCTAATGTAGTGGCCATGCAACCCAAAATTGGTTTCTTTTGTTGACGTAAAATAAACAGGTGCAAACGAAACACCAATCTCATTTGTATGAAAATGATCATGTTCATCATGTTGGTGGTCTTTCTCCTCAGACTGAGCTTGCCCAATTACTGAAGTTAAAAGGGTAAAGGCTATTATTAATCTTATTTTCATATGATCTGTTATCTTTACAACAGTGCTGCAAATCTAATCGTTTATGCAACACTGTTGCATAAAATGAGTTTATTATCAAATAAAAAAGTCAGATCCACCCCATTTAGGGAAGAAGTGCTTAAAGTATTTCAAGCGAATGATTATGCGATTACGGTTGCGTACATCGAAGAAGCACTTGGTGAGCATGATCGAATTACGCTGTATCGAACCATCAAAACCTTCATTGACCGAGGCTTGATTCATGAAATTGTGATGCCCGGAGATATTAAAAAACTTGCACTTTGCCAAGACTGCGATCATTCACATTCTCACGAACATCCTCACGCACACCCTCATAACCATGTTCATTTTCATTGTGAAAAATGCGATGAAATAAGCTGCGTTGACAATGAAATGCCTCCAATTACTTTAAAAGGGTATCAAGTAGAAGCTATTGAAGTTCAAGCGCATGGCATTTGCCCCAAATGCAAGTAACGTCAGAATTATTCAATTGAATAATCGATCCATTAATTCTTGTTGTTCAATTTCCATTAACGTTTGAGGCAGAACTGATCTTACATCTAATCGTTCGATTGACTTTCTCACTAACCTCAATGTAGGATATCCAACAGCTGCCGTCATCCGTCTTACTTGTCTGTTTTTACCCTCGGAAATGGTTAATTCTATCCAAGATGTAGGAATCTCAGCTCTATACCGAACTGGAGGATTCCGCTCAGGTAGCCAGTCTGGGGATTTCACTTGCACCGCTTTAGCTGTTCTAGTTCTGTGATCTTTTTTGTTAATCCGAATCGTAACGCCAGATTTCAACTCTTCCAGAGCTTCTCTTGAAATATTGCCTTCAACTTGAACCAAGTATGTTCGGTCGTGTCCGTTGCTCGGATCAAGAAGCTTATTGTTTAACGTCTTGTCGTTCGTTAAAATTAACAAGCCTTCACTGTCCGAATCTAACCTTCCTACTGGATAAACGTCTTTCGGAAAAGTCCCTAAATCCGCAAGCGTCATTTTATCGCTTCCAGCCTCTTTGGAAAACTGCGATAGCATATTCATTGGCTTGAAAATGACAAAATACTGATCCATGCCACTAATCTAGTCATATGAATATTATAATAAGATGTGATTTAAAAGATTGTCGGTTTTCAAATACCCGTACATTTGCATTGCGAAAATTAGATAAATGAGTAACATTTCCTTTAACGGATCTTCCAATCAGGAGTTTTTTCAAGACGTACGTAAAGGCGTGGACGAATATTTTGCGACTACTGGTAAAGGGAAGAATGCAAATGCTTTGATGTATTTCAAAAGCATCCTATATCTGGGGTCTATGGCCGGTTTCTATTTGCTATTGATTACCGATACTGTGTCTGGCTGGTGGGCTTTCTTAACTGCTCTTGGACTTGGGTTTACGCAAGCATGTATCGGTTTTAATGTAGGGCATGATGCAATACATAAGTCTTATTCTTCTAAAAAAAGCTTTAATACAATCATGTCAGTTGCATGGAATTTAATTGGTGCCTCCTCCTACATGTGGGACATCATGCATAACAAAGTCCACCACACACATACTAATATTCCGGGCGCTGATGAGGATTTAGAAGTTGCTCCAGGACTAATCAAATTGTCGCCTTTAGAGAAAAGGACGAACGTTATGAAACATCAGCATATCTATGCCTTCTTTTTATACGGTCTTTCCACGCTTTCCTGGATTTTTAAGAAAGACTATGTGAAGTATTTTGCAGCGAATATTGGCTCACACGAAAACACAGGGCATCCCAAAGGAACCTTTACTAAAATAATATTTTGGAAGGTGGTTCATTATACCATTTTCATCGTTTTACCACTTATTTTTATGGAGATTACATGGTGGCAATTTCTCATAGGGTTTATAAGTATGCATTTAATTGAGGGGCTAACTCTTGGATTGGTCTTCCAACTAGCCCATGTTGTAGAAGGAGTAGAATTTCCTGAAGCTGATGCAAACGGCCATATTGATGAGGCTTGGGCCGTTCATCAAATGAGAACTACGGCAAACTTTTCGACTCGAAGTTCTTTAGTGACGTTTCTTGTTGGCGGGTTAAATTTTCAAGTTGAGCATCATCTCTTCCCAAAAATTTGTCACGTTCACTACCCAGCGATTTCAAAGATTGTTAGAGCTGAAGCTACCAAACATAACGTTCCGTATATCGAGAATAAAACGTTTATTGGAGCCTTGAAATCGCATTCAAGAATGTTGAAAATTCATGGTTCTCCTCGTGAGGTTGAAATGGGCTAGAAATATAACTAGCCCTTCTGTTAAACATTTACCATACCTTTGATTGATGCAAGATAGACGCCCGATAACAGATTGGCTTCCCATAACCATGAAAGAAGTTGAAAGTCGCGGTTGGGATCAGCTAGATGTTGTTCTTATTTCTGGAGACGCTTATGTAGACCATCCTTCATTTGGAACAGCCGTTATTGGTAGAATTATTGAGAGTGAAGGCTTGCGTGTTGCCATCATTCCTCAGCCTAATTGGCGAGACGATCTAAGAGATTTTAAAAAGTTTGGTGCCCCTAAATACTTTTTTGGAGTCACTGGCGGATGTATGGACCCCATGGTCAATCATTATACAGCCAACAAAAGAAAACGATCCACGGATTCTTACACTCCAGATGGAGTGGCAGGATTTAGACCAGATTATGCTACAACGGTCTACACTAAAATCCTAAAAGAATTATATCCTGATACACCTGTATTGATAGGAGGAATTGAAGCTTCTTTGAGACGAGTTACCCACTATGACTATTGGTCGGATAAACTGATGCCTTCTATTTTAGAAACTTCAGCAGCTGATCTGTTAGTTTATGGAATGGGGGAACA
>JBLIOB010000416.1:0-3216 GCA_047639575.1 Parvicellaceae bacterium | reverse complement strand
GATCATAGATCTCTTCCATAGAATAAGTGATCATCGTAAACGATCCATTAATAAGATCGTTTTCCAAATACTGGTGATAGCTTCCTAGAAGTAGATCGTGAGCCTCTAACTGTTCCACTAAATCGAATACATAATTTACACTGTTCATACTGATCTGATGAACGGAAGAGAAATATGATTTTAATGGTTGAAGACAACTCACTTTACCAGGAATAGCCCGCTCAAATTGTCCAAATACGTCAGCAAGTATTTCTTCCGACCCTAAAGAATTGACTTCAATAAATAAAGCTGGAATCTGCTTAGTTTGGACCATTCGCCAAATAGAACTACCATCCACTGCAATTTGAGACTCATTGGCCGTTAAACTATAATACTTCCCTTCAGATATTAAGCCTAGATGCGGAGGAACTTTATTTGCGTTTAGCAATAGAATATAAGTCCCCTTCTTTAAACGTTGCTGATCCATTTCCTGAACCTGATCCAGAACAACCTTACTCATTGATTACTCCTTCAAATACTTTTAGTCCTGGTCCAATCAATGTGATGTTTTCAAATGACATTGGACCAACTTTGTCAAATGACACTTCTAATGTACCACCCATGGTTTGAATCAACACCTCATAGGTTCCGTTTTCGTCTCCGGATGCAGTTAAGGCAACTGCGGTAACCCCAGTTCCACAACTTAATGTTTCGTCTTCAACTCCTCGTTCATAGGTTCTGACCAAAAGTCTATCGTCCCCTACTCCAACAAAGTTCACGTTCGTGCCCTCCTCCGCGAAGCGTTCGTTGTACCTAATTGCTTCTGCTTCGCCATAAAAATCAATTTCTTCTATGTCATTAACATATTGGATATAATGAGGTGAACCTGTATTAATAAACGCATGGTTTTCTCCCTGCTCAACTTCGTTGACATTGCCCATTTTGAGAAAAACCTTATCGTCTTCATCAATTTTGGCTTCATGCATGCCATCAATCGCCATGAATTTAGCTTCGGTTTTTATAATGCCTAATGATTTTGCAAATGACACAACACATCGCCCTCCGTTTCCACAAAAGCTTTGAGAACCATCAGAATTGAAATAGACCATTTCAAAATCACAATCAGCGTGGCTTTCTACTAAAATCATCCCATCACCACCAATCCCAAACTTTCGATTACACCAGTGTATTACAAAATCGAGATCATTTCTGTCTACCACTCCCTCCCGGTTATCGATCATTATGAAATCGTTTCCGGTTCCTTGATATTTCTCAAACTTTATCATTATATAACCTTCAAATTTTTAAATACGGAAGTCTGTGAAAACACGTATGTAGCCAAATTTGTTGTCACCAATATTTTTCCATCCTTAGAAGCAACATTCACAATCAGCTCTTTGATCATGCCGTAAACCACTAGTTTTGTTTTAGATAATTTATAACCTGTGAAGTTTAAAGGCGACTTCCAAATTTCAATTTTCAAATATTCTGGTTGAAATTCTGGTTGAATATTTAATGATGATTTTAAAGAATCTACTAAGACCTTGGCTGTATCCTTTTCCACTTCAATATCTAAGTATTCAATTTTAACTAGTTCAGTAGACAATAATTGATCTCTTTCAACAATGAAACTTTCTCCTTGAATTTGTATTGAATCTGTGTTACTATTATCAACAATAACAGTATCAGTTTCATAATTCAAACTATCCACTCTTGCTTTAAGAGATTGCAATGAATCTTCTAACTGATCTAACTTACGATCCAGTTTACGATTTGCCTTTTCAAAATCTTCAGTTGGTTCCACTACAGGAAGCATTGGAGGAACATAAGATGCTACTGGCTTAACTAAACGAACCTGTTCAATTTTCACCGTTTTTTCATAACCCATTATCAATAACGCCACAACCCCGATTCCGATTCCGGCTACTAAAACTGCTATGTATTTGGCTAATTTCAATGGTTAACAACTTTTAACAAGGCTAAAGTGAAACAACTCAGCCCGTACAGCGTTATTTAATAAGATCAAAGTTAGCTAACTTACAGTCAGTTAGAAAGGGATCAGAAGAAACTTTTAAGGAATTTATTAAAGAGGAAAAGATGGGAAGAATAGGATCAACAGTATTAGCAGGATTTATTGGAGGAGCGGCCGTATTCAGTGCGATCGCTATATTTTACAATCCAGAAGTATCTAGTAACGAACAAGGAGCAATTCAAATTGACCAAACTACCAACGGAGTGCCCGTGAAGTATGTTAGCTTCCCCAATGCCTCTGGACCAGAATTAGCGATGGACTTTACGTATGCAGCAGAGCACACGGTTAATGCTGTGGTTCACGTTACGAATGAGTTTACAGCAGAGTTTAATAGAGATCCTTTCTACGAATTCTTTTATGGACCTGGTGGCGCTAATAGGACTCAAAAAGCTACGGGATCAGGTGTAATTATTTCTGAAGATGGGTATATCGTCACCAACAACCATGTTATAGATGCAGCAGACAATATTCAAATTACACTGAATGACAATAAAAGCTATAAAGCGAAATTAGTCGGTACGGATCCGAGTAGTGATATTGCTTTGCTGAAGATTGAAGAAAAAGGATTGCCTTTTATCAATTTTGGAAATTCTGATAACGTAAGAGTTGGAGAGTGGGTACTTGCAGTAGGGAACCCATTTAATTTAAATTCTACGGTTACTGCTGGTATCGTGAGTGCTAAAGCAAGAGATATAGATTTACTTAAGTACGATGAGAATAAGGACATTTTCCCCTTAGAATCTTTTATTCAAACGGATGCAGCAGTTAATCCTGGAAACAGTGGAGGAGCTTTAGTGAACGCTCAGGGAGATTTAGTTGGCATAAATACAGCTATTGCTTCTCGAACGGGCTCATATACAGGGTACTCGTTCGCAGTTCCTGTGACCATTGTAAAGAAGGTAACGGATGATTTGCTTGAATTTGGAAAAGTTCAACGTGCGTTCATAGGAGTAGCTTTGGCCGATATTACACAAGAAATAGCAAATGATAAAGATCTTCAAAATTTAGATGGGGTGTTAATTACAGGAATAATCTCAGGAGGAGCAGCATCAGATGCAGGTGTTAAAGAGGGAGATGTTATCACTAAAATTGGATCATTAAAAATTAACTCTGTTCCTGCATTACAAGAACAAGTTGGAAAATTCAGACCTGGAGATAAAATTTCGTTGACTGTTAAAAGAGGTACATCGACTAAAAATTATGAA
>JBLIOB010000415.1:0-3217 GCA_047639575.1 Parvicellaceae bacterium | reverse complement strand
GATTTCCAGGAATACCAAGATGAGGCTATAGGCGTAATACTCATATTCAACATCAAGAGGCTCATCAAGAAATGGTAAGGCCAATTTTCTAATAGGAAATAGGGCTTCACCGAATAAATGATAAGGCGTAAATAAAACGACAATACCAGCTGCACCTGCTAGTGCAGATTTGGACAACGTGTTGAATTTAATTTTCCTTAAAGCCTTTAACTCCTTTTCAGAAAGTATATCCAAAGGATCATCTTCGTCAGGAATTGCCTTAATTCTAGTTAATTCACGGTAAGCAAGGCGCTCCCAAAATGATCTTTTAACTTTTTCAGCGATTGGAATTCGAGTTTAAATGAGCAAGTAAGATATTGGTTTTTTCTGACTATTTGATCTTCTTAATTAGATCAGCGCAATGCCAGTATAATTGTGAGGTGAAAAAGCTTTCAATTCTGCCTTAATCGCATCACTAACAGCCAATCCATCAATAAAAACAGAAATACTCTTTTCAGTGATTGCTTCGTTTGTTCTTGTTAGTTCCTTCAAAGCTTCATATGGTTTTGGATAACCTTCTCTTCTTAGTACTGTTTGAATTGCTTCTGCAACAACTGCCCAATTCCGATCTAAATCTTTCGCTAATTGTGCTTCGTTTAACAGCAGTTTACTCAGACCTTTTTGAGTTGACATTAAGGCCAATATAGAATGTCCAATAGGAACCCCAACATTTCTTAAAACGGTAGAATCTGTTAAATCTCTTTGCAGTCTAGACACCGGAAGTTTAGCAGCTAGATGTTCAAAAAGCGCATTAGCTATACCTACATTTCCTTCAGAATTTTCAAAATCAATAGGATTTACTTTGTGGGGCATCGCGGAAGACCCTATTTCTCCTGCTTTTATTTTTTGCTTGAAATACTCCATAGACACGTACGTCCAAATGTCTCTGTCAAGATCAAGGATTATATTATTTATTCTTTTAAGAACATCACACAGAGCAGCCATGTTATCATAGTGCTCAATTTGCGTTGTTGTTTGAGATCGATCAATACCCAGTTTTGAATTAACAAAGTTGTTGGCAAAATCGATCCAATTAATTTCAGGATAAGCAGCTTGGTGAGCATTTAAGTTTCCAGTCGCGCCTCCAAATTTAGAAGAGTACTTAATGGATTTTAACTGTCCTAACTGCTCGTTTAACCTTTCTACAAATACGTAAATTTCTTTTCCGAGTTTGGTTGGTGAAGCTGGCTGACCGTGTGTTCTGGCTAACATTGAAATGTCTTTCCAGTCGGTCGAAAGTCCATTAAGAAGGGCGATTGTATCCTCTAATAACGGAATATAAACTTCGCTAAGTCCTTCTTTTAAAGAAAGGGGAACAGATGTGTTGTTAATGTCCTGAGAGGTTAATCCGAAATGGATAAACTCAGAATTTCCTTTGAAATTTATTTTCTCCAACTCTTCTTTGATGAAGTACTCTACAGCCTTTACATCGTGATTCGTAGTTTTCTCGATTTCTTTAACACGCTCAGCGTTAGCCATTGAGAAATTCTTATAGATATTTCTTAATCCTGCGAATTCTGAAGAATTAACGTCTGCAAGCTGCGGTAATGGTAGCTCACATAGCGCAATGAAATATTCAATCTCTACTCTAACTCGATATTGAATTAATGCAAATTCCGAGAAATAAGATGCTATAAGTTTGCCAGCTCTTCTGTATCTCCCATCTATAGGTGAAACTGCGGTAAGTTCGTTTAATTCCATGAGTCAAATTTTGAAGGCTCAAAGGTAGAAAATGAAGTCGATTTATATAATATTTATCCTCCTCGTTTTTAAGCATCTAGTAATTGTTTATTTTTGAGTAGATCTATGGGGATTTTAAAAGACATAAAGCTCGGTTTAAGAAGCTACAAAGAATCAGTAAAGTTTGTAGTGAAGCATAAGATGTGGCTTTACTTCGTTGCTCCAATTATTCTATTCGGAGGTATTTATTACTTTGGTTTCCAGATGGAAGCAGGAGAGCATGCTGCTAAAAAGAGCTTAGACGATGCAGGGTTTTTCGGAACTATCTGGGGGTATATTAAGATTGGTTTTTTCGCAGCGTTAAGCTATGTTTTCCTTCAACTAACTAGATATATTATGCTAGTTGTCCTTTCTCCTCTGTTGGCAATAGTGTCTGAAAAGGTTGAAAAAGTAATTACTGGAAATGTTTATAAGCTGAATGTTAAGCAGCTGATGAAAGATGTTGGGCGGGCAATCAAGATTGCCATTAGGAATATTACTTATGAATTAATTTTTATCGCAGGCCTTTGGATTGTGCTGAAATCTTCATTTTGGATGTTTGGGGCTGGGTCTACAACTGTTCCATTTCTAAACGGAATGAAAGTAGTTGACCTACTGTACTTGATGGTTTCCAGTCTGGTCGCGTTTTATTTTTATGGCTTTGGTTTTATCGATTATGTGATGGAAAGAAGAAGGATGTCTATCAAGGAATCCATCAAGTTTGTTAGAAAACATAAGGGAGTTGCAATTGCCCTTGGCTCTTTATTTGTAATGCTTTTTCACAGCATAGCACTAGTCGAAAATATTGACGCAGGAATTGTCCGAGAAGTTTTTAAATGGGTAACTGCATTTTTAGCATCAACAATTCCTATATTTACTGCTATTGCTGCAACGCTAGCAATGCATGAGCTTGTTGATTTGAACTCGAATGAATTTGCAATTCGAAAAGAGATTCGAAAGGACATAGGAGTTCTAGAAATTGATAAAGTGCCTAACATTTCAGATTCAACTTTAGCAGTTGGGGAAGGATTACCTGATGATTTGGAGCCTGAACAGGAATAACCAAATCGGCAGATTAAATTTTATATAATATTGAAGACGAGTATGGAATTTTTAAAGTGTTTAGTTGTAGGGATTCTCTTATGTGGATTTTCGTTAGCTCATGCGCAAGCAGGAGATACAACGTTGAATATCATCGAAAAAGGGAAGATTAAAATTCGATTAGAAGATGGTAAAAACAAGCTGTATACAAATAACTATCGTGGAGCATTGAAGGCCTTTAGAGAAGTTCTTCAAGCAGATGCGAACAACGTTTTAGCTAGGTTCAGAATTGCTGAATGTTACTATGAATTAAAACGTTTCGGATTATCTAAGGAATACATTGATAAAGTAGATAAAGCGAGTTTGAAAAAGAAGCAGGGCAAAGAATATAATTATCTGATGGGTAAAATCTACCATC
>JBLIOB010000414.1:0-3220 GCA_047639575.1 Parvicellaceae bacterium | reverse complement strand
AAGATTTTTTCGTCTGTGATATTCCCTTTTGTATCAAAAGTATACTTGGTCATTGCATCTTTCGCGTATAGATAACTTTTAAGATTCGTGGTTTTGATGTTATCGTATTTCAATCGCGTTAGCACCTTACCAGCTTGATTGATTAGTCCAATTTTTTTGTTTTTATGATAAATAAATACCGGACTTGAAAAGTAGATGCCATCATAATCAGTTTTTAAAATCTCTTTGCCAGCTTTGTTAAGAAGACCAGACTTATTGCTCAATTCCACAACAAAGAAGTTAGTTTCACAAGTAATGTCTTGGTACTTACAAGGGATGATTAGATTCTCTAACGTATCGACTACTCCAAATTTTTCATCTTTTTTAACAACGTAAGCCTCTCCACATCTGGTCATGGAATCGAAATTCCCTTTGATAATCCACTTAGCCTGCGTCAATGAAAAATAGCCCACTTCTTTTTCGCTTTTAATCTGAACCAAATCTGATATGATCGATCCATTTGGGTTATTATTATAAGGTGATAAGATCTCAAAGACCCCTTCTAGGACAACGTTACCCGATTTTGAAACGATTTCTAATGAATCCTTCCGCTGGAGAATAAAGCAACCAATGGCTTCATTAACGGAGGCATTTTCGCCCGTATAAATTTCTTTCCCTAGGGTATCGAGAATAGTTATTTGGTTATTAAGACTTGCAACAAATGAATGATCTAATTGATAAATATTTTGATATTTGTTTTGAATGATCGGCTCTTGGCCTAATTTTCCAATTCCTTTTAACCCACGTATTTCATATTTGAAATAACCCTTTTGAAGTAGTTCTAGAAGTTCATAATTAAAGGAGGATAGTTCCTTTCCATCACTGGTAATGTATCCAAGCCCAGAGTCAGATTTGGCTCTATAAAGGTTTACTTTATTTGGAAGGTAAGTGGTACTAAGGTTTCCTGCTTTTTCAATTGTTAAATTCTTGTATTTAAAATCGATAAGCACATTCTCTTTGGCATCGATAAGTCCGTAAAGCCATCTCTTTTTAGCTTTTGCTACGCCATTTTTGAATGGGTCAATGTGTTGGTATTGAGGAGCGATGATAATTTTTCCTAAAGAATCTATCGCTCCCCATTTTGCATCTTTAACAATCGGGTAGTAATTAGACTGCCCAAAAGTTAAACTACTAACCAAGAGGATTAATATGAGTAGTGCGTATTTCAATTAGATACTTTCAATTAAAGAAGTAAGCTCTTCACTGTTTGTTACGTCTTTAGGGAATAGTTTCAAATTGAAATGAATGTTGGGTTGACTTTTGTTTATTGACTTAAACTCTTTAGCCGTGCAGATTGCTACTCTATCATTCGGTAAAGTAGCTACGATCTTATGATCTAAGCCTGGCTCAAAACTGAATTTTTTGAAAGTGCTTGCACCATATTTCACGACCATATTTAACTCTTCACAAACTAAAAACACTTGCACTAAACTCTCGTCAATTTCGTCTGTACCGTAATCAAAAGAGGCCAATACTTTCACTCGATTCGGATTTCTACAAATAACATCCCAGTTAAAAGTTCCGAATCCGTTGATATTCATGTTCCTTGTGTATGGTTTTTGAGCTAATATTTTAGCTGAAGCAACACCTGTTTTGAATGAGGCCAACTGGCTTTCAAATGCCGCTTGGGCCAATGCTAAGTCTTCACCACTGAACGCTGGAGTAACTGGAATCGTTTGTTTCTTTTTACCAACTTTTAATTTAAGGTCATAGCTATAATAGCCACGAGTTGATTTCTCTAATTTGAAATCCCCAAAATTAGCTGTGCCGAGCATCTTCTTGTTTAAAGTGTCTTCACGATTCCCATCATATTTCCAAAGAATGTCATCTACTGCATCCAATGCGCCACCGAAGCCAACAGCATCCAACTGTAAAACTAATTCGCTTGATTCCGTTTCTTTTGGAGCAACAGGAATAATGTCATTTCTTCTTTCTTTATTAATCTCGGCTTTCTTTGACGTTTGGTAGTCCCAGTTTCCTTTTTCGTTCAGTTCGTAGAAGTTGTAACAAGGGGTGTCTTCTTGATAAGAGGCAACTGTTACATCAAGTTCTTTCCCTTTAGCAACTTTAATTGGCGTACCATTTACATGTCCATCAATGGTAAACATACCTGCCGAAACGAGGTTTTCTTCAACTCCTGCTGAATCATAAGTCATTGGAATCCCTGATAGGATAATATCGGCTAAAGAATGAAACTCTTCATATTCGATGGTTGCTTTTTCCGTTACTGGGGAACCATCTAGGAAAGTAAAAGCATTTGCTGGAATTTTAATAACGCTTCCATTATCGAGTTTAAGTTCAGTCGGTTCGTTTGGAGATACTAGAAATAATCTAATGTTTTCCGAAACATGATCGAATGGCTTGTTAATTACTTGCATTGCCAATTCTGACAGCTCTGTTATCGTATTGTGGCTATTGATAATTGGTGTTTCACTTGTTCCACAAGATTTTAGAATTAGGGCTCCGCAAATAGTTATTACGAGCAGGCTGAGTTTAATTGGATAGTTTAATTTTTTCATAATGGTTCTTTTAGTTAAGGAGTTCATTGTCTTCTATTTAGGTAACTCAGAAAATTTGAAATGGTACACGATTAATAGCAGCTCAGTCTGAGGTTAGTTATAATCGTACTCATTAATTCTGTATTCTATTTAATTAATATGGCAGGATGTAAATGGTAACCCAATTCGTTTTAAAAGGTTCTATTCATGGGATTTAGATAAATATAAGAGTAGGGAAGAAGTGGTATAGAAATTAGATTTCGATAAATCGATCTACCAATGCATTAAAAAGCTTTAACTGAATGAGAATAATTTCTATATTTGCCGCCTCTTGGCGAGGTAGCTCAGCTGGTTAGAGCACCGGATTCATAACCCGGAGGTCGTGAGTTCAAGTCTCACTCTCGCTACAAAGCCCAATCGATAAAATCGATTGGGCTTTTTGCTGACTTTTTTTTCAAGATGAACTTCAGTTCGATCGAAGAATAAAAAAGTCAGCAAAAAGTCAATCACATCTGTGTGATTGTGCTTTATAAGCCGCCCCCCACAGACTCGACAAATTGCTGGCAATTTGTCAACCGAACGGACTTTTTTTTCAAGATGAACTTCAGTTCGATCGAAGAATAAAAAAGTCAGCAAAAAGTCAATCACATCTGTGTGATTGTGCTTTATAAGCCGCCCCCCAC
>JBLIOB010000413.1:0-3236 GCA_047639575.1 Parvicellaceae bacterium | reverse complement strand
AAAGACAAAGAGATCATGCGTCTAATGTATGAACAGTTAAAAACTGAAGATTAAATCCTTATCTTCATTTAGCATGCGAATTTTGGTCATTTTAATCGTGTTACTTCCATTTACAGGATTTGCTCAGCAAATGAGTTTTTCTTTCGGAACTGGATTTGGAACTACTGGAAATTCTACTGAATACCATCATGGCTTTGCTGATTCGAATTATTGGAATTTAAAATTAAACTCTAGTCCCAGCGTAAATTTGAACGCTTTGTACGTTAAGATACATGGCTTATTACAAAGTCCTTCGATGGTAACTACGTTACTACTCAATACGGAATAGACTCGGTTGGAAACGCCTATAGCAATAGTTCAAATTTGACAACATCAAAATTGAATATTTATCAGCATAGGAACAGGGGTTATAACTTTTACATTGGCCATGACAAACTAATTAATAACGCAAAATTATATGTGAAAGTAGGTAGTTTTATCTCGAAGAAAACTGATCCTTTACATTTCTATATCGCTGGACTCAAGTCTTCATTTTATCTCGATCTTGGGATTAGCATAAAACTTTTCAACTTATCTAAAAAGTAATCCTTATTGACCTAGTCGAAATAATTGTTAATTGTAAATTACCAATTATTAATTTTTTCAAAATGTATCCTAAAGAAGAAGCACGCGAATTAAAATCACTTTTCTGGACCTCTTTTGGGAAGTATATGGGGAAGCACCAATCTGCATCTGGCGGCAAAGTCAAATGGGTGAATTATAAAACTGGAGTAAATGATATTTACTTTCGTTTGAAATGTGATTCTAAGCACGCCATGATCTCTATTGATATTCAGCATCGAGATGAGGGAATCAGGACGTTATTTCTAGAACAGTTTCAAGAATTACAAAAATTATTGACTAATTCCTTGGGTGAAGAATGGGAATGGGACCAATATGCATATGCAGAATCCGGCCAACGTATTATTAGATATTCTATAATCCGAAACGGAGTAAATCTTTTTAGAAAAGACGATTGGCAAGAGATCTTTAATTTTTTCGAACCTCGATTAGTAGGCTTGGACTCTTTCTGGAGTGAGTTCAATGAGGTCTTTTTTGCCCTAGAAAAGTAACTTGTAGCTTTAAAAGCCAAACGTTTGAAATAAAGATAGTACCTCCTGAGGTAACAACCGCTTGTTGCCGAAGCTTTAGCGCAGGTACAAGGGTATTAGCTTTATTTCTTAGGGGCGTTACTTTTGGCCGTACATGATAATTTGATACATGTACACATCAGCAATTAAACAGCTAAGATAAAAAGGGTTTTTTACGTGTTTTTCAATATCCGTGTTCGCTGCACCGCAAACTAATGTTCCGAAGTCGAATAGTCCATAATCCTCAGTTAATCTGACTCGAGCGTAATTGTTGAGCAAAGAATCTGATTTGCTATGGTTATACAATTCCGTCAGAAAATCACCTTCAAATGCCCAGTGAAATGAACTGTCTGGAACTTCCCTGGGGTTTTGATAATCTCCTGAAAGCTTAGTTTTACCATATTCATACCCCCAATACCACCAGTCTTTTCTTAAACCAGATTTTTCAAGAGATACGTATAATTGCTTACAATCATTTGTGTCTACAACCCAATTTTCATTATACCAGACTCCAGATTGGCACATGTAATTTAGGTATGCATCCAATTGAGAAGAAAATGTTTCAAGAGTATCAAAATTTGAATTAAGAAAAGTCTCTAGTGATGCTTTCGCGAGCACAAGAGCTTCAGTTTTTTCAGGTCCAATTTGGCCTAAGAATTTTCGATATGAAGCGTTTATGTCAATTGGTTCAGGTTTCTTAATTTCGTTTTCAGGGATTTCAGGAGCGCTGTTACATGCACTAAATATGGTAAGCGTGAACACGATCGATATAATCCATTTCATTTTCATAATGCACCCTAACGTTTGGAATAAAGATAGTACCTCCTGAGGTAACGACCGCGTGTTGCCGAAGCTTTAGCGCAGGTACAAGGCTATTAGCTTTATTTCTTGTTAGGTGCTATGTTTTCAATTTCTCTGTTAACAGATTCTGGGTTCTGTCTATTGTCGATAATGGTAATGATTTCAATTTCATCCCCATTGATTCTGTAATAAAGAGAAATGTGTTTTTCGATAACTAATCTGAACAAGCCCGGAAAAGCCTCAGATTGAACGCAACTTTTTGGATGAACAGAAATCTGAGTTGTTTTCTGTTTAAGTTTCTTAAGAAATATGGTTTTCGATTTAACAGACCATTCTTCAACCAAGTAAAGCAGAAGTTCGTTTAGCTTGCTTTCAGCAATTGGTGATAAGTAAACCTTAAGTTTTTTCACGAAACCTTTTTCAGAAAATCGTCAAGATTAGTTCTTTTTCCTTGGTCCAGTTGATCAATTCCAAGCTGTATTTCTTGCTGATCTGTGTCAGATAGCTCAAGCCAAAAATCAGCAGTTTCAGAACTAATATAGTCTGCTAAACCTTGAATTAGTTTCGGGTTATCAATACTAAGTATCAATTTCACCAGCTCTATTTTTGTCGATTGAATGTCCATTACTATCAAAGATACGAAAAGCACACACAATTGTTTCCGTCAGTAACATTGCACATAACAACGTTTGGAGGTTCTGTCGCATTAATTCGGTCAAAAGTTAAAGAAACTACTTTTGAGGTGAAAACTCAAGAGGCATGTTCAAACACCATCGTTACCCAAAAGCAATAATTCTTCAAGCGGTCTATTTCAAATTGAGATTTACCTTAAGTTATAGAGATATAGAAGAATTACTCCTGATAAGAGGTGTTAATGTTGATCATTCTACCATTCAAAGATGGGTATTTAAGTTTTCTCCAATAATAGAGAAGAATATGCATCGAAGGAAATTCCAAGTAGGAGATAGTTGGAGAATGGAAGAGATTGCAAATCTCGACATACATCAAATTAGCAGGCAAAGACCGCTACTTATACAGAGCTGTTGACAAGGAAGGCAATACTGTGGATTTCTTGTTAACCAAGAGAAGACAGAAAATGTCAGCACAGAAATTCTTCAATAAAGCAATTGGCAACAATGAAAGCCCGAGAGTGATAAATATTGACAAAAGCGGAACTAATAAGATGGCTATTTGGACTGTAAATAAGAGATCGGCTTCAATTAAGAAAATCAAGATAAGACAATGTAAGTATCTCAACAATATAGTTGAGCAAGATCATCGAAGGATAAAGCGAAGGATAAGAAT
>JBLIOB010000412.1:0-3248 GCA_047639575.1 Parvicellaceae bacterium | reverse complement strand
TTATTAGTTCTTCGTTCTCCGCCCAAAATGAAAATGGGATAGAACGTCAAAATCAAGCATTCTAATCGACTGGTTTCGATAATGGAAGATGTGTAAAAGCGTTTTCACTATATCAAGAAGCCGACACTTTTAACGTTAGTCATTATGTGGCAGCAGATAGTATTCTATTGGCTAAAAACAACCCAATAACTAGGAGTAAAGACCTTGTCTTCAATATGACCCAACTTGGGACATATAAAGCAGTATTGTTATATGACTCTACATTTTTGGCGAAAAATAGCCGTATAGTATCAAGAAAAAAATCCGAGAACCATGGTTTACACTTGTACATTCTCTAAAGATTGGTCCGATCATCATAAGGATATCCAATATGTTGTAGACTGCAGTGTATATGATAAAGGTATTAGGAAAGTTGTGCATTACTCCAAAGAACAGCCGTTTCAAAAAATTCTAAGAACCCATTCTATTTATATCGGTCACTAAGCACTACATTTGCACCGTGAGTAAAGAAATTGTTAGAGAAGCTATTGAAAATGCAAAGCATTTCAACGGAGAGTATTGGAAAAAAGCGCTACTTCAGCGTGCTGGATTGTGGACGGATGGAACGCCAAATAAAACAAGAGCGGGAAGTTATTATCCAGATTTTGATCCTGAGACATTAGAGCAAATGTTAATGCAAGCATTTTGGAAACCAGTTAAAAGCGATAATGTTCGTCCAAAATTTCAAGCATACACTACTCCACTCCCTGGGATGTTAGGCGTAGTTCCATTAGACAAACTTCCTGCAGATACTGTGTTACGGGTTGATGATAGGAAGCACACTGGCTACGCTCATTTGACTTTTCTATCTTCAGATGAAATTTTGGCAGATGACACTACCATTATCGTGTCGCAGAAATCAGCTACATGGAAAGTGGTGACATTTTTCCCTGGTGACCCAATAGACGGAAGAAGAATTCCAATGAGAAATGTCAAAAAGCCGGAATTAACAATCGATGAGGCGAAAGCCTTAGGTTTTGTTCACGCAAAAATGACAAGAATTAGCGGTCACAACTACCGTTCATAGAAACTTCCTATTAAATTACCCGTTTCCTTATTAGCCTAAGTTTACTAGCTACTTATAACACTTAAGAAGTCAATTTTTTCAGAACTTGTAGAAGGTGTAAACTATCTTATTTATTTACGATAAGATATAATTACAATCATTTGGGAAGGTTCAAGTGCCCGTGCTCCACTTTATACCCTAACCCTACATCAGAACCTAGTAACTCAAACATCCAATTGAGGTTTTACAATAACATACCAAATGAGTAACTAAGCATGCTCCCATCGCTAAATGAGTCAGTCTTAATTTTTAATAAAAATACAAACAACTCATTATCAGACACATTAAGGCCTGATAACTATCGGGCCTAAATTAGATAAAGCAGTTTTATGTACCGAAAATCCGTAAATTGCGTTATTATGAATATGAGATTTATCGTTCTTCTTGCCATATTGTTTTCATCTGCTGTTTACGGACAGGCGGCAAACAGCTATGGATTTAAACTAACTGGCGGAGCAAGTAAGGTTAATTCAAACGAATCCGTTGCGCTTGGCTCTCAAGTTGTTTCCTGGGCTCCTTCTGGCGCTGCGAGTATATTCTTTCAACTTAAGATTGGAAAAAGAGGTCTTTTTGGAATCGAAGGAGGAGCAGGTCAAATAGAGGGTAAATCCACAACAAATGTTGATGTTTTAGATGGAGCAAGTAATATTATTGGAAATTCTTCAACTCTTTCTAGACAACACCTTACTTATTTACAAGTCCCTATTTACGGAGGATTTACTTTAAACAATGCTTCGTTTTACTTAGGCCCTCAACTTGGAATTGCAGTTAATTCATTCGGTAAGCAAGAAACAACCACCACTATTTCTGGCAGTGAAGAGATAACATCAAGTGAACCCAATTTAAATGTCGCAACCCTTGATTATGGCGCAAAAATTGGCTTGATCTTAAAGGTTTCTAAAAAAATAAGCCTCGAAGCATCCTATTATCATGGGATCGCTAATATTCTTGATGATAAATCATCTGGTTCTACGACCATATGGAATAATCGTCAAATTCTAATTGGTGCCCGTTTTGCGATTCGAAATACGAACGATTGTGGATCTTGCCCAATGTGGAACTAAAGGCTTGCTCTTCGAAATTCGGGTTTCTGACTACCTATAAAGTTATTCTCAACTACATTTAATCTATGGACTCGAAAACAAATACGAATAGAGCAATAGGTGTTTTAATTATGCGATTGATCCTTGGATTTATCTTCTTTTATCAAGGTGCTGGGAAACTGTACCATATCGGTTTCGAAAACGTTTATTCTGGGTTTTTCATGGAATCATATCAAGACGTTCTCCCGGAACCATTAATCTGGCTAACAGCCATGTTTACGACTTATGCTGAACTCATCTGCGGTATGTTTGTGGTTATCGGATTATTTAAAAAGTGGAATTACATCGTGTTAGGATTAGTTCTCGTAGTAGTTACTATTGGGCACGGTATGCTAGAACCAATCTGGGGCCTGGAGCACGTGATGTACCGCGCAATCTTCTTAATTGCACTACTTCTTCTCCCAGTCACTTGGGATCGTTTTTCACTTGATTATCTTATCTGGGATCGAAAAAAATAGCTTGTAACAATGTTCCACTACATCATTATTAGGCCATGAAACATCTACTTACCGTTTATTTCCTTGCTCTTGGATTCTTTGGATTTAGTCAAAAAATATCGTTTTTAGATTTAGTCCCTGAACTTAATTCCATTAAGACCGAGCAACACATTCTATTCGATTTTGATAAACCTGTATTGCGCCCGGAAAGCTATATATACTTAGATAGCTTGGTCGCTTTTATGAAGGTACAAAAACCCGTGTTAATTCAAGTTGGTAATCATGGCGATTCAAGAGTATCTAAATCTTACTGTGCTAGATTGACATAAGCTAGAGCTAAGGCGATCAGTAAGTATGTTATTTCAAAAGGAGTCGAACCGGATCGCATAGTTCCAATTGGTTATGGCGAATCTTTGCTATTAATTCCGGATAGTTCAATTGCTGTTATGAAGGATGCGAAAGAGATTGAAAAAGCCGATCAATTAAACAGGCGAACCACTTATCAGATCATTTCCTTAGAATTCGTTTCTTCAACAGAATCTCAAAAATAAAAAAAGCCTCAACCTGAAAATTCAGAATGAGGCTTTTGTAAATATCGTGAAT
>JBLIOB010000411.1:0-3255 GCA_047639575.1 Parvicellaceae bacterium | reverse complement strand
AAACATGGTATCGTCTCCGAACGCATTTTTAGATTCTCGTCTTGCCTCATCGAAAGCGCCTTCTAATTCTTCAGGCTCGTGAATTACCCTCATTCCTCTGCCCCCACCACCGGAAGCAGCTTTAAGCATTACTGGATATCCAATTTCTGCAGCTTCAGCTAATGCAATACTAGCATTAGTTAGTTTCTTCTTGCTTGATTCAATTATTGGAACACCACATTTTTTTGCAATTTTCTTACCTGCAACTTTATCGCCAAGTGCATCCATTACTTCAGGCCTTGGCCCGATAAAAATGATTCCTTTTTCCGCACATGCTCTAGCGAAGTCAGAATTCTCCGACAGAAAACCATATCCAGGATGTATTGCATCTGCTCCTTCTCTAACAGCAACTTCTACAATTGCTTCAATATTCAAATATGGCTTAAGCGGCTCATCATTATTACCTATCTGGTAAGCTTCGTCAGCCTTGTAACGATGCTGTGAATAACGATCTTCATGGGTGAATACTCCAATCGTTTTAATATTTAACTCGGTACAAGCCCGAAAAATTCTAATTGCGATCTCTCCTCTATTCGCAACAAGTATTTTTTTGATTTCCATGTAGAAAAAGTGTTGATTTATCTCTAACCACAAAAGTAAAAATTACTTTTTGAATTGTATGCGTGCATACCAAATTATCGCTAATCGATAATCAACATCTTATTAACAATTTCAAAACTCCAGTTGGCTTATTCAAACCTCTTTGTTACTAATTGCACTTGCTTCGCTTCTCTAAAAAGACATGAAACCACTACATTTGCCTGGATGAAAAAATCACTGTTATTATTTCTACTACTTCCACTGATGGTTTTCGGACAGGACAAACGCCAGATCATTGATACTTTAATCAATGGTAACGATACTATCTACTTATTTGAAGATAAAACTTGGGAGTACAGTCATGCACTGAATTTTACTGGAATTATGAGCCCTGAAATTGCAGCTAAAATTGAAGGAACGAATCTTAAAGTTGACTGGCAGAATGAAGTCACTTTCAATTATGATAATGACATGAGTATTTTAAATGATTCGATTTGGCTTTGTACAACGGATTCGAATTATAACACATTTTGCTTGCCTTCTGAAGCTCCAATGACCTCCTCTTTTAAAATGCGAGGAAAAAGATTTCATTATGGAGTGGATATGGATTTGGAAACAGGAGACACAGTAAGATCTGCATTTGACGGAATTGTTCGATACGCAAAATTTAACGGGGCTGGATTTGGATTCCTTGCTATTGTAAGGCATTACAACGGGCTTGAAACTTATTACGCCCATTTATCGCGATTGGATGCGAAAATAAACCAGCGCGTTAAAGCCGGTGATGTCTTAGGCCTTGGTGGAAGTACTGGAAGATCTACGGGAGCACATCTGCATTTTGAAGTCCGTTTCTTTCACAGTCCTATTGATCCTGAAGAGATTATTAATTTTAAGACTGGTACTTTAAAAACAGAGAACTTAATCGTTCATAAAGGGCTATTTGATTATCGAAAAATAGATGGTTCAAAAAAGAGATTTGTTACGGCAAAAAATAAAACCCCAGAGCAAGTTGCCAAAGAGGCCAAAGAAGCGAAAGAACATAAATGGCACACGATTAAAAAAGGCGATTCCTTATATGCTATGGCCCTTCATTACAGAACCTCTGTTGACAAAATTTGCTCATTGAACAGCATCTCAAGAAAGAAAATTCTAGATGTTGGTGAGAAAATTCGCGTTCGATAACTTATCTACAGAATTATTTTCAACCTGATTTCTTGGCAATTCTGAATTTCATCCAGTGCACTAGCACTAATCCGTAGTCCTATTTTAAGCACTATCAATTTTCCACTTTATTCTTTCTCTTATTAAACTGGCATACTTTTAGTAATGTCTTGGTTAAAATGTTAATTTCATTCACTAAAGCTGAATTACAATGAAAACAAAATTACTCTTGCTGCTTGCCTTAGGTTCATTTACGATAGGTGCTACAGCCCAAAACATGAAAGATGAAAAAGTATCTTTCTCTTATATCCAACTTCCTTCCAACCCATTTAAAAGTGGAACAGAAGAATTTTCGGTAACCGTTACGCAAGATTTCGACCAACGAAACGCTGACTCAGTTACTTGGTACGAAGCCCGATTGGCTAAAGTTCGTGAAGAACGCGAATTAGCAATGAAAGCTTGGAACGATTCCAAAAAAGGAATAGATAGAAACTACTACACAGCGATGGCCGCATATGATAAGAAGGTTGCTGCTGGAGACACAAATGCCGTAAAACCGGCAAATCAGGTTTATGGTTCTTGCCCATGCACACCAGACCCGGCACTACCATTTTTAACAGCTGATATCGATACAGAAGCTATTGGAAACATGGTAAGCATCCCGATGATGAGTCGATCTGAAGATGGTGCAAAAATCACTCTAGGATTTAGAGGTTTTGATAAAGGAAAGATTAAAGAAAGTAAAAGCTCTGCTGGAGATTTTACTTATAGCATAAAATACAGACATACTGTTCAAGTTAAAATTGAAGACAAAGGTGGATCTATTATCATGGACAAAATCCTTGCTTCATCTAGTGGCTATCAATCTGCTTCATCTCCTAAATTCAAGTCTACCTATGAATTGAAAATATGGTGGATGGATAATGAGGAAACGTTCTGGAATAAAAGGCAAAAGGATGTAGTTAATGGTATTATTTCAAATCTTAACGCGATGCTAGCTGATGATATTGGCTTTCCTACTAGATCTAGAACCGTTGAAGTATATACTGCGAAAGACAGAAATCATGATTACACGGACGTACTTGAGGCATACCAAAGTCTTCAAGATGGACTGTTACAATTATCAAGTGATCGAGATAAAGATGCTGCTTTAGAGTATTTAGGAACAGCAGTAAGTCAGTACCAAGCTGTTCTAAGCCAATCTGACACAAAGGACAAAAAAGCTAGAATCAATAAAAAAGTAACTGCTGCAATGTTTTGCAATATTGCCGAGTGTTTTCTTTGGATGGACGATTATTCCCAAGCATCATTATACTTAACTAAAGCAGCTAATGTAGGAGTTGGTAAGTACAAGCGTCATGGCCAAAACATGAAGCCTTTCTTGCTAGATCAAAAGAAAAGGTACGCTGCAAATCAGTAATATTGATAAAAATTAGTAGATCCCGTCTCTGTTTATACAGATGGCGGGATTTTTTTTTGTCAAAGAGATTCTCCGCAGAATTTACAGAATTCGGC
>JBLIOB010000410.1:0-3260 GCA_047639575.1 Parvicellaceae bacterium | reverse complement strand
ACAAGAACGCTACTATCCCCGCTGCTCTTCGTTCAGATAGTTTTTGGTTGTAACCAACAGAGGCGTCTTGGTCTGTATAAGATATCACTTGGATTTCATATTTGAATTTGGGATCAATATGATCAGCCAATTTTCTCAATTCATTTTTATCATGGTCTTGAACGCGATGAATATCTGTTGGATAATGAGCGATATAATGAAGGTTTTCAAATTTTTTCGATTCCGTAACCTCAAGATTGTTGTTCAAGCTTACTTCGCTTTTTGACGAGTCATCGATTATAGTTTCAGAAACTAATTCGACTCTAGGTCCGCCAAAAAGGAGGTCATGCTCTTTGCGGGATAAACCGGCCTCGTAAATTAGCTGAAACTCAATCGGTGCTTGTACAGTGTCATGCTCATAATAATAGTCAGTTGAGGATAATTTTCCATATCGGAAATCGGGTTCTTCATGTGATTGGAATGAACCTGTTTCCAACAATACTCCGGAATCATAAATACGATCGGTGGCATCTGCAATGCATAATTCTAACGTATGCAGTTTCCCTGGAACTACCTCAGATTTAGCTTGTATTAATCGAGTATATCCGTCAAATTCTACTGGGATTTTAGGATTTTGGTTTACTGCTGACGCAATTTTATAAGAGGTCACGGCATAATATAAGAGACCATTTTCTACATGTTTTACGGTGTCTGAACGTTCTGCATCTAAAGGAAAAGGAAGACGATAGTTGTTAACGAAATACTGAGACTGTCGATATTGATTTACTGAGTTAATAGCAATTCTTGAACGACTGTCTGGTATGACTGCAATGTTATGTTTCTTTTTTTTCGGTGTGGTTAAATAAAAAGCGAACACATCGTTGAAGCTGGACTTCACATATTCTGGATATTCTTCAGATCCGAATACGTAGTTAAATGAGATGTATCTGGAAGTTGGGACGAATTGAATTTCAATAATGGCTGCGTCCAGGGTTTCCGCCCCACATAATTCTGTGAGCAGATCATGCCCTTTACTTCTGTTCTTGGTTGACCTAGAACCAGATAAATTTTCTCCCGGAATGTCTAAAACGTTTCCAGTGCTTAACACCAAGCCATTGTGCATGTCGAAAATAGAGTCTGCGTTGGAGAATTTTCCAATTGCTTTTCGAGCCCCTTTGTATTTGATTCCTTTAATTTCTATCCCAGCTCCGGAGAAAAACTCAATCAATGCTTCTTTGGACATGCCTTTTTTAATCTCAAGCTGTCCAAAACAAGTAAAACAAGGGAAAAGTAGAAGAATAATTAATCGATTCACGAGATGGCTTTTTCTTATAATTTGTTAAACTTGATTAGTTACAAGCTATTTAAGCTAGATTTCTTCCTAAATTAGTTTTGTGAGAATAGCCGCCATTTTAATGATTATACTAATGTGTACTTCTCAAGTATACAGTCAGTCAAGCATTTGCGATTCAGCCTTTAGACTTGTTGGTAAAGGAGAATATGAAACCTGCCAACGGTTACTAAAAGAACATCAGCTGGAACCCTGTACTAAACAGGTGACCACTTCTAGAAGTAGATCTCGACCAAAAAAATGGTTTCCAGGGATGATGATTGTTGCGATTCTAGGAGCTTTCGGAAGTAGATCTTCAACAACTACTCACTATCTCTATGAAAAAGTACTGGATGATTCCGTTTCTGTAGATCGGGATAATTTAATTCGGTTTATGCTTACCGAGCCAGGGCAATTCAACGTGAATAGAAGTACATCTTTTATGCAGGATTTTGTGAGCAATGAAGAAAATGTAAAAGATTTGGAAATGATGAGTTTGCTTTATACCAAGTGCTCTTATGAAGGTCGACTTACTGCTTTTTCTTATTCGCTAGAAAATGAAATACCTGCCATTTCCAATCGCTTCATTGCTGAAAATGAATGGCGAGTTCATAAAAAGGAAATTGTGAAGCTGCTTTTAGAGTCGAATCGAGTCGATTTAATGGATAGTTTATTTGTTCATGGCCTATCTCCAGATATTCGATTTGGAATAGACAGTTTAACGATTCCACATTTACTAACACTGGAAATGAGAATATCTGAGGAGAAGTTCTATTCTAATATTGAATTCTTTAAGAAGAACAATCTCGACCTATGGGCCAAAGATGCTAAAGGAAGAACTGTACTTCATCAGGCAATGATAAAAGGACGAGGGCGCTTACCTGATTTGTTAATTCCGATTTGTCCAGATATGAATGAACAGGATAAGAAAGGGCAGACTTATTTACATTATTCCGTAATGAACGAGAATATTTATGGCACTAAAAAATTACTGGAGCAAGGTGCGGACTTTAGCATAAAAGATGAGCTTGGGAACGCACCTGGAGATTACGTAGATAAATGGAATGTTGAATTATTGAAGTTATGCGGGAAAAATCCGATAAAGGAAATTGAAAACACAATAATTTTACAGTATTATTTAAAAAGTGGAACCAATGGAAACGATAGTATTAGACCGGCTAGAGATGCTGAAGTAATGGCTATTGTTCAATCAGGAATGTTTTACCCAGACTTTAACCCTAATATTAAGGAAGAGTATTCACTTGGATGGTCTGTTATTTCTCACGCAGTTGAAAAACAGAAAATTCAATTAGTATTTGAAATGCTCAAAGTGTACGAAAAGAACGATTGGCCTTTGCCTTACAAAGTGCTTAAGCCAGCGGAAAGTAAGGCAAATGTTAAATTGACATTAATGTTATTGGAAGCTGGAGCAAATCCTCGGGTTTTATGTGATAAGATGGCTGATCGAAAATATTGGAACAAAAACGAGGATTATCCCGATTCCATAATGGAGTGGCTTAAATTAAATTATCTAGAGCCTATTTACAACGATCAAACAGGAAAGTATCATTTAGAAGATTATGAAAATAATGCGGTGGTGTTGGAATTCGATTCTATTATCCCATTTAATAAGTATCGAGTAACACCAGTGAAAGTTGGAAGCTATTGGGGCTTAATGGACATAGCTGGAACAATGGCAATGAACGCCAAATATGATTGGGTAGAGGTGGTCTATCATAATTCTGATAATTATTATGTAAAGACCCTTACGGATGGTGAGCGAAATGCAGCTGTCATTAATCATTTTATTAATTACGATGTAGATGAGATCTCTGGACCTGAAGGAGTTACCGTAGAAGATGTATGGGCAGGTACTGGATATGGAATGAAGTGCATTACGAAAAAAGAAGGGAAGTACGGGGTAGGAATTGCCAGTTCAAAACGATTGCGA
>JBLIOB010000409.1:0-3264 GCA_047639575.1 Parvicellaceae bacterium | reverse complement strand
GCATTTTCACCAATTACACGATAGACTTCAAACCGAACAAGACCCTTTTCTAAATCAAAAGCATCTGTCCCTACACGTTGCCACCAATAGATCAGTTCATCAATAGTTCCATTATCGTTACATGTCCATTTTGCAGTTACCTCAATTAATTTTTCTGGATTAGGACGTTGGTAATCGTTCTTTACGTAGCCAAATAAATATTCTCCAAAATTCCCTGGTACATTTTTAGAAGAAAAGGCATTCCTAACCTTGTCACTTATTTTCAGTCCTCTAATTAAGTGAACATCTGGTTTAGCCACAGCTGTTAATGCTGCCATATGCTCTGTAGCAGTTGTATTAAA
Source organism: Parvicellaceae bacterium (assembly GCA_047639575.1). Lineage (GTDB taxonomy): Bacteria > Bacteroidota > Bacteroidia > Flavobacteriales_D > Parvicellaceae > JBLIOB01. The sequence goes on along the minus strand of JBLIOB010000409.1, from coordinate 2,923 downwards.
ATAATCTAATAACGAGTCGGCATCCCGAAAAATGTGATGCACCAAAACGGCTTCTTGCCCAATGGCATGATTAATTTCTGTAGAGAGCATTCCTTTATGCTTTCTTGCATCCTGATGAATTGCTTCCCACTCTTTGAGCATTTCTTTCGATTCAGCAGATTTCCTAAACAATCTACCTTTTATTGTTGGCACCCATTTTCCAGTAACACTTATTTCCTGCCCTAGTTTAGTTGGTTGTTGCAAGTAAACTGGCAATTCCTCTTTTAATTCAGTCATGATTTTAAGTTTTAGTTCGTTTATTAAGTTCATTACACTACAAATATACATGCGAACACCCTACCTAAACTATGTCACAAACGACAATACAAAGGGTTGTTTACGACATATCAAATACTTACATTTGTTTAAATATCAAAATGAAATGAAGCACATAAGCGTTATAATTCCGCAAGGATCAGTTATCATTGATACGATAATAGGCTCCTACAATTTGCTTAAGATGGCGAACAGTTTTTTTAAGCAATCTAAGGGACTAAAGGAAGCCCCTTATCAAATAGAATTGGTCGGCCTAGATGAAAACGCAATTACCTACCAAGGTCTGTTTCAGATTACTCCTGAAAAGAGCATAAAGCAAATTGAAAAAACCGATCTGATTGTCATATCTGCTATTAGCGGAAATTTAGAAGATGGAATTAAAAAAAATAAATCATTCATTTCATGGATAAAAAAGCAACGGATAGAAAACGATGCTGAAATAGCATCCTTATGTAAAAGTGCATTTCTCCTAGCTGAAACAGGCTTGATTAATGGAAAATCCTGTTCTACCCATTGGATGGCGCAAAATGAATTTAGACAAAGATACCCCAAGGTTAATTTGGTTCCAGAAAATATTATTAGTGAGGACAACGGCATCTACTCCAGTGGTGGAGCTTATTCGTTTTTAAACTTTATGCTTTTTATAATTGAAAAATACTATGGCAGAGAAACTGCCATATGGTGCTCAAAAGTTTCTGAAATTGATATTGATAGATTTGACCAAAGCCATTTCATGATCTTTAATGGCCAAAAGCAACATACAGATGACGCCATAAAAAAAGCTCAAATTTACATTGAGTGTAACTATCAACAGAAATTAAATATTGATGAGATTGCAGGAATTATGAATTTAAATGGACGCAGTTTTTTGAGAAGATTTAAAAAAGCCACTTCCAACACACCTTTAGAGTATATACAACGAGTTAAGATAGAAGCAGCAAAAAAGAAATTGGAATCGACTACAGAAACCATTCTTGAGGTAATGTATAGCATCGGATACAATGATGAAAAAGCATTTAGAACTACATTCCGAAAATACTCTGGACTAGCACCCAAAGAATACCAAAGAAAGTACAATCGAGAAATGGCATTTGCATAAATTAGAATTTAAATGAAAAACGATTTGCTAGTCGAGTAGACGAGTCCGCCAGAACTAACTCACGTTACGTGCAAAGCCTATTACATGATTATTGCTTTATAATGGAATAAGCACTATTCTCTAGTCTAAGGATTATCCGCCCAGCTGACAGTGAAGAAACATCGATTGTTCCCTCATTCTCAATCACCCCTTCTTTTAGCAACCTACCCACTATAGAATAAAGCTGATAAAGAACTTCATTATTATTTGATTGCCACTTGACACTAAACTGGTTATATGTAGGATTAGGAAAGATAGTAACCTGATTCAAATCACGGTTTTTCTCAATAACATCTACATTTAACTGACACCCCTGTCCGCTATCATATGTAGGGAAATATGTAGTGTCATTTTTACTCATACAACTAAGCAATGTTCCATAACCAGATACGTTCGATCCACTATCCCAAAATAAGCCTGTTTGATTCCCAACACCTTCTACCCATAGCATATCTCCAATATGAATTACCTTTCTAAAATCGGAGCCGATTAAAATACTATCTACATAGTTCACCTCTTTTGCAAATGGTGACGCCTGGGCATAAGTCAAAGCAGTTGTTGGGTATCCCAAGCCATAGTCATATATGGTATAAAAATCAACCGAATCCCCAACGGAGACATCAAAATCATACATTAGAAGTTCTTGTATAGAGTCTTTAGGAAGAAAATGAACAGTCATAGCTGAATCTCTTATCCCCCAATATAATCTCCGTAGGGCATTAAGAATAGCTTCGAGTATTGGTGGCCAGAAATAACTGTGTCCTCATTATTCATTGCTATTTTCGAGTAATGCTCTGGAAAACACCCTAGAAACTGTGGAGTGCCTGATGGATGCGAATAATCCCATTCATCCGTACAATACTCATTAATCCAAACTGCATTGCTGTCGGGGAAAGACACATAAGTCTGACCATGGGCTACATTGAAACAGAAGAATGCTAGAATAGAGATTATCAATAGTTTCATATATCATAAATTACTAATTTTTTAAATCCGAAAACCGATTAATTTACGAATTGCTGATTTTTGGGTTAACGAACGGTCGTTTTCTCTTGCCAACGAGATTGAAATCCGATGAATTATAATACCCGATATCCAGCTACATTTACTAATACTTAAATCACTTATAACAGTAATTTGAATTTTGGCATAGCTAAGTACCTAGTCGAGTAAGCAAGGGGAATTTCACCCCAAGCTTCTCACAGAACCGTACGTGAACCTCTCAATTCATACGGCTCTTCAAGTTCATGTAACCATCTCAGGTTACGGTTTTGCTTTCGCTCCTCCCATAAATTAAATGGTTGGCTAAGCTTTCCTGAACTTGTCAGCCCCTTCGCTCCAGGTCCATTACAGATCCTTCTTCACTACTACGAGCTGATCCGCCACCTAAAAAAGTATTGGTAATTGCCTTACAGGTAGTTCCTGCTTGGGTTTTCCCTTTATAACCTTCTTTAGGTTTCCTGCGTTCCA
>JBLIOB010000408.1:0-3281 GCA_047639575.1 Parvicellaceae bacterium | reverse complement strand
TATCTCGAGAATTCAGGTTCTGGTTTTTTTTGAAATATTGATAAAGGTCTTTCGTTCACTAACCCTATATATTGTCCCCCAATATCCACCCTCAGCATTGCGCTCCATTTATTATTGAAATCGATTATTGCGTAGGGTAGAACTGGACTGTAAGATCCTCCTACTGCCCCTTTATAGTTGACAGTATTTAAACCATCGGTAAAATTGAAATCGGAATTAAAAAAAAGTCGATCAGAAGTATTTGCATGAACAAGCCCAATACCAATTCTTTGCCCAATTGACAATTGAGCGATAGCTAGAAGAAAAAGTAATAAGAACCATTTCATTGGCTCAAATGTACAGAAAGAGAAAATGAATTTGACTTCAACTTAATAACTAAAAATTGAAATAGAACATTCTAATGTTCTCAAGTAGTTAATTCCTCGAAATGTCTTATTATTCATCACCTTATCTAATTGAATCTGCAAATACATTTATGTCGTCCAATTTGGTATTCAAGATTGAAGTTCACCTTACGTTTGTTAGAAAGTAATTAATGAACTCTGTATGTTATTAAGAATCTATGAAGTACATTCGCGCGTTCTATAAAATTTCATCACCCAACGATGTTCAAAAAGAAAAGAAATAAGAAAAAAATGAGTTCTTCTACAGAAGAGCTGTTTGGACATCCTCCTGGTTCTTTCGTATTCATCAAAAATGAATTCATTGACGCCTTCACAGACAAGATTAACAAATCTGAAACGGAAGAAATATTTAGCGCCCGAACCATCAACACTTCTTTTCTTGAAGTGTCTGGGATTAAAGGAATTTCTCAATGTGATTTTAGCGAAGAAGAATTTAAAGAAGGTGATCAGATTACCAAGTTCTGGATTTGTGAGCCTGCACGGCAGTAATAACCCCAGCTAGAATCTTCACCTGTGTTACCATCTTTTCACCATGTTTACTGATCTAGAAACGGGTTAAAGGTTCAACGCTACCCTGATTATTTTTCTTCAATGTTCATGGAGATAGGTGTTATTTATGGTTTAGCAGATAACGGATTATTCTTAATTATATTTAACACGCTCGATTTATTTTAAAGTGCCGCACAATGTAAAATAAAATTTTATCTGCTTTTCACTAAAGCGCTCATTTCCAAATCATTTACTTGTAATTAATGTTTCTTATGTAATGAATAATAGTACTTTCCGATCGATTACTGAACCCTAATGGCTTCTTTGAACGTAGATAAGATAGCCACCTTATATTTAGTATTGAATCAATCTCCACATATATTTAAATTGATGTCCAGTTGTAATACTGGTCTATGGTATGCTGGTCGAATAAATGATACATTAACGGAAGAGATTATTGCAATTTCCAAATCAGAAACGTTCGAATCTAACAATTCAGCTTCCGACAGAAAACTAGCTTTTCTGATGATTGAAAGTTTTCAAAATATCATTAGGCATGGCCTAAATGAAGATTCAAACCTTCCATCTAGATCTACATTTGGGCTTACCAAAACAAACGGACTATATAATATATTTTCATCCAATCATATATTACAAGCTAATAAGCAGTCTATATCCAGTTCGATTAATAATTTAAATCTTCTTTCGATGGATGAGCTGAATGAAGCTTACCGCAAACAACTGTCTTCCGGTTTTATTTCCGCTAAAGGAGGTGCTGGACTTGGCTTAATTGAGTTACGTAGAAAATCTGGGAATCCTCTTCAGTACAATCTTGGTGAGCGGGAAAATGATGCCGATTTCAACCTTCAAGTAGATTATGAACCGGAAGCTGACGATGCTCCGCACAATTCGGTTGAATCCATCGACAATAACATAGTTGTAAAAGATTATTTGCACGATGAAGGAATCAAACTCGCGTTTAAAGGAGATTTCCAGACAGATTTGATCGCTCCTGTTTTAACTATTTTCCTTAGAAACTTAAGTTCGTTCACCAGCGATGTATCAAAAGCAAAAACACTATATGAAGCTGGCACGTATATCCTACAGAACTTAATTAATTATGCCGAGGAAAATGAAAGCTATAGGAAAGGGATAATTTTTGTGAAAACGGATCAATCTCAAGTGAAGATCGTTACCCTAAATTATTTAGACCCTGCTCACTACGATATTTTATCGAATGAAATCGGTTCTAGCTCCGATACGGCTTCTTTAAAACAACGTCTGATAGGATCCAACTTAGGCGTTGTAAATTTAGATGATTATAGTTTGACGGTCGACTCTTTCAAAGATGGCACGGACCATATTTTCTCAATGGAAATTATAATTAATCTCGACTAAGGGGTATTTATAATGTCAAATTCGAATTTTATTGGATCGAATTTTGATTAACCTGAATACTTACCGCACAATTTAGAACCAAAAAGTTTGTAATTTCACTTTACTTATGACGCCTTCAATTAAATTTATTTTGATCTTATCCATCCTCTTTCTCTCAGCAGATCAGATTTTTGGAAGCACAACTGTTATCCTAGATACCGTCCGTATTGATGAATCTAATGTGCACTATTTTAAATTAAACACTAAAATAGAACCGGGTATGCCTGGATACGCTACTCTCAAGCGTAGCGCTCCCGATAAATACTATTATGTAACAGTTGGAGGAAGTCTCAATCCGTCATACGGTGGTCAGCTTTTAAATGGAAAAAGACACGGAGCTTGGCGGCAATTTATTGGAAAGGGACATGTTTTATCATCACAACACTACTTGAACGGAAAGCTTCATGGCGAGTCGATATTCTACGACCCTAACACTAATGAAGCAATTAAATTAATAACCTATCTCCATGGAGATAAGCATGGAGCAGCCAACACCTTTTATCCTTCAGGAAAACCAATGAAAGAATTCATTTATTCTTATGGAAATATCAATGGCCTTTTTGTCAGCTACTACGAAAGTGGAAAAGTAAAAGAAGAAGGAATGTATTATCAGGGCAAAGGGCTTCATAAGATTTATGCATTCTATTATGAAAATGGCCAAATTAAAGAAACCTGCAAATACTTTGAAGGGCAGAAAAACGGAATATTTCAAGAATATACCGAAGAAGGAAAATTAACAAAAGAAACAAAATACTTGTATGGGGAATTGACTGGTAAAACAAGCTTTTACAATGATAATGGGGTAGCATTCTACACGGTAACCTACAATAAGGGTAAGGAAATCAGATCTACCGGAACTCCACCTACTGGTCTTGACACTAAAAAAAAGAAGTAACTGAATAAATTTTTCGTATTCTAATTACTCCAATAAACTAATTCTAACTTTTCTCT
>JBLIOB010000407.1:0-3307 GCA_047639575.1 Parvicellaceae bacterium | reverse complement strand
CTGGCTAATGTTCGCCTGCTTCGGAGTCTTTTGGTTCATCAACATGTTCTTTATTTGGAAAGGAACGGAAAGCATTAAATGGTTAGAAGAATGGTCAGCTCCAATTCTGATCTTAATGGGAGTTGCTCTAATTGTATGGGGTGCATATAATGCTGGAGGGTTTGGTGTTGTGTTGGAACAAAGTGCTCAACTTCAGGCCCCAACTTATATTTTGGAAGATGCTGAAGATGGATACAATTTAACTGTTTCACCTTTGGTCGATGTTAACGGAAATTCAAAAGCTGACAATTTTCAATATCAAACAATTTCCCAAGATGATACTATTACTTCAGCTTGGATATTTATTCCCAACAATAAAATTGCCCACCTTCCATACACTGTTGACATTGATGCAAATTTCTCAGCAAGAGTTCAATACGTGGATAAAGCTACCCAGTACTTTTCTAGCTGGTCGATGGTACCGCACATTTCTACCATTCCACCTCCTTCAAATAAAGTATGGCAATATATTAAATGGCTTACTATAATGCTGGGCTTTTGGGCTACCATGTCCTTAAGTATCGCTGACATTACTCGTTTTGCGCCTACTCAAAAATCTCAAAAACAAGGTCAATTTATTGGGCTTCCTGGAACCATGTTGCTGTACTCGTTTGTAGCAATATTCGTGACTTGCGCAGCTGTCGTGAATTTTGACGATGTCTTGATAGCTAAAGATGCACCCTGGGACCCCACAGCACTTTTAGGTAAATTCGAAAGCCCTTGGGTTGTGGTTATTGCTCAAATTTTAATGATCATTGCAACACTAAGCACCAACATTGCGGCTAACGTTATCGCACCATCGAATGCATTTTCGAATCTCTTCCCTAAGAAAATCAGTTTTAAAACTGGAGGGACCATTACAGGGATTTTAGGAATTATCATTTGTCCGTGGTGGTTAATGAATGACATAGCGGGTATTCTAATTCTTGTAAGCGGATTTTTAGGTCCTGTATTGGGCATTATGCTTTGCGACTATTTTGTGATTCGAAAAAAGAATTTAATGCTTGCTGAGCTTTATAAAAAGGATGGGATTTATAGATATTCTGGCGGGTTTAACATGAAATCCATAATTGCATTAGGAATTGGAATTGCCGCAGCATTAGTCTGGTACTTAGTCCCTAGCCTAAAATTCCTTACCGATTTGGCGTGGTTTAGTGGATTCATTATGGCTTTCATCGTATATTACTTCTTAATGAAGAATTCATCAACTAACATTTTAAAAACTTCTAATTAAGCATGTCGATACTAATTAAAAACGGCCGGGTTATAACGGCAGCTGAAGATTACATTGCCGACATTTATGTGGAAGGTGAAAAGATAATCGCGATAGGGAAAGACCTCAATTATGATGCGGAGAAAACGATTGATGCAACTGGTAAATTAGTTTTCCCAGGAGGAATTGATCCGCACGTTCATTTGGATATGCCTTTCATGGGCACCCACTCTAGCGATGATTATACCACTGGTACAAGGGCTGCTTTGCACGGAGGAACAACAATGGTTATTGACTTTATCCTTCAGACACAAGGTGACTCACTGCGAAATGCGTTAACAACTTGGCAAGCAAAGTCTAAAGGAAAAGCGGTAGGAGATTATTCTTATCACATGGCGGTTACCGATTTCAACGATGAGGTAGCTAAAGAAGTAATTGAAATGATAGAGACTGAAGGGATCTCCTCTTTCAAAACATTTATGGCTTACAAAGGGGCTTTAATGATTGACGATGGTCAAATGGTACAACTAATGAAAGTTGTGAAAAAGCATGGAGGATTAGTAACCGTTCACGCTACTAATGGCGATATGATTGATTCGCTTATTGCAAAGCATAAAAGTGAAGGAAAACTATCTCCTCTTTACCATTACCTCTCCCAACCAGAAGTAACCGAGTCAGAAGCGTCTGCTCGATTTACAGACATGTTGCATTACACTGGATGTCCGGGTTACATCGTTCATATGACGTGTGAAGGAGCATTAAATGCCGTGCGAACTGCTACCAAAAGAAATCAAAAAGTATTTGTAGAAACCTGTACCCAGTATCTAATGATAGATGCTTCTCTTTACGAACAAGAAGACGGGGCAAAGTGGGTTATGAGTCCTCCGTTAAGAGAAAAGAAAGATCAGGAAGCTCTATGGGCTGGAATAAACCAAGGGTTAGTAAATGTAGTTGGAACGGATCATTGTCCGTTTATGCTGGAACAAAAGGCAATGGGCAAAGACGACTTCTCTAAAATCCCGAATGGCCATCCCGCTATTGAACATCGAATAGAGTTCATGTATTCAGAAGGAGTAGCCAAAGGAAAAATATCACTTACGAAGTTTGTTGAAGTCACTTCTACTAACGCAGCTAAAATATTCGGGATGTATCCAAGAAAAGGTACAGTTGCAATAGGCACAGATGCCGATCTTGTGATTTTTGACCCAGAAAAGAAACACACTATTTCAGTAGACACCCATCATATGAACTGTGATTATTCAGGATATGAAGGATGGGAAGTAACTGGAAAAACTGAGACGGTTTTGCTTAGAGGTAAAGTCGCAATAGAAAATGAAGAATGTAAGCTAGAACCAGGACACGGTCAGTTTATTAAACGTGGCAAGACATCGCCTATGATTTAGAACGCAGATTACGCAGATCAATATGATAAAGAATGATAATTATAAACACGCTGATATCACGGAAAAAGTGATTAAAGCATTCTACAAAGTATATAACACTTTAGGTTATGGCTTTTTAGAAAAAGTCTATGAAAATGCATTGTTTTTGGAACTAAAATCATCTGGGCTCTTCGTTGAAAAACAAAAACGGATTGAAGTTTTTTACGCTGGAACTAGAGTTGATGTTTACTATGCCGACTTGATCATTTCGGAATCTGTTATCGTAGAACTAAAAGCCGCTGAAAACCTCTGCGAAGAACATGAATTTCAATTAATTAACTATTTAAAAGCAACCGACATCGAAGTAGGCCTTCTTTTGAATTTTGGTAAATCACCACAGTTTAAGAGAAAGGTATTTACAAACGAATCAAATCATAACTTATCAAAAGAACCTGCGTCATCCGCGTTCGATTTTTTTACATTATAAAACACATTATGCCAAGAATTGTAAAATCAGGATTAATACAAATGAGTCTTCCGATGACGGAAGGCGAAGGAACAATACAAGAAATCTGTGATGCTATGTATGAGAAGCACCTTCCATATATTCATGAAGCAGGAAAAAAAGGAGTTCAAATACTATGTCTCCAAGAGATTTTCAACACGCCTTATT
>JBLIOB010000406.1:0-3342 GCA_047639575.1 Parvicellaceae bacterium | reverse complement strand
CAGCAGATGATATTGGATGTGGATACAGTGTTGACCCAGTAATTCCAGCTGCAGGTAAGTTAGTTATTGGTGAAGAAGGAACAGGAACATGGTGTGGATGGTGTCCAAGAGGTACCGTAGCGATGGAAGAAATGGCTAATAAGTACGATGGATACTGGCAAGGTATTGCTGTGCACAATGGAGATCCAATGGTAGTAACAGATTATGATTCTGGAATAGGAGCATTAATTTCTGGTTACCCAAGTGGATTAGTTGATAGAGGTCCGGACATTGATCCTTCTGTATTTGAAGGTGATTTCTTACAAAGAATCTTAGTTGCGCCAAAAGCAACAATGGTAACAGGTGCTACATATAATGCAACTACTGGTGTATTGAATGTGTCGTTAACTGTTGATTGGGTTTCTGCTGCTTCAGGAGCTTACAAAATTGGTTGTGTATTAGTTGAAGATGGTGTTACTGGAGGTTCAGGATATGCCCAATCTAACTACTATAGTTCAACGTCTAATAACCTTCCGTTGGTTGGAGCTGGACTTGATTGGCAAGCTTCTGCTAACCCAGTGCCTGCCGCTTTAATGACTTACGATCACGTAGCTAGAGCAATTTGCCCTGATTTCACTGGACATGCAGGTTTCCCTGGAACTATGGCTGCTTCAGATCAACAAGTATTTAACTTTGAGTTCACTTTAGATGCATCTTGGGATGACACTAAAATGCACATCGTTGGAATGTTAATTGAGCCAACAGGAACAATTGATAACGGATCTACTTCTAACATAGCGGATGCAGTTGCAACTGGATTTACTGCTGGTGATGTTGTTTGTGGAACTTCTTCAAGTATTGATGGAATTTCTTCAATTACTGCGCTAGAAATGTTCCCTAACCCGGCTAACAACAAAGTAACGTTGAAAGTAGGATTAGAAGAAGTGAACGATGTTAATGTAACAATCGTTGATATTTCTGGAAAAGTAATTCACACTGTATCTTACGATCAGCTGGAAGGAACTCACTTCTTAGAACTAGACGTTACTGATTTTGCTGCTGGTATGTATGTTGTTAATATACAAGCTGGAGTATTTGTTACTTCTAAGTCTCTTATCTTAGAGTAAGGTTAGACTTAATAATATTGAAAGCCTTCCCGAAATATCGGGAGGGCTTTTTTTATGCCTGAAATTTTACTAGTGGAAACAGGAGTATTAATTTTCGAACTTAATGTCCTTAACGTTTAATTGTAGGCTAATGGTGTTTCTCCATTCGTTTACTTCAATAGAATAAGCTATCGAGAATGGTTCACCACTTTTAATGCGATCTGCTAAGTGGCCCATTTTAAAAGCAATGGCCGCAACTTTAAAAGCTGGATTGCCTTGTTGAACTATGTTCAGTTTTAAGTGAGATTTGTCGGAACCAATTGCTGAAGAATATCCATTGTCAACGATGTTGTTGGTTACAAAAACGGGTCTTAAGTTAGTCGGTCCGAAAGGAGCAAACCGCTCAATTAGTCGATATAGTTTTGGTAAAGGGTTGCCATTCACATCAGGTTCTAGTTCTTTGAAATCTATTTCTGCATCAACTTCTATTTGTTGCACCAGCTGCTCGTCTTTTATGGTATTCGCAACTGTTTTTTCAAATTGCTGAGAGAAGGCTTCCAGCTTGTTTTCATCCATTGTCATTCCAGCCGCATACATATGGCCTCCAAATTGAGTCAGCTCATTCGTACATTCGGACAATGCATTGTAAACATCAAACTCCCGAACGGACCTAGCAGATCCAGCCAATACTTCACCAGACTTAGTAAGGATTATAGTAGGGCGGTAATACGTTTCCATTACTCTTGAAGCAACAATTCCGATTACCCCTTTGTGCCAGTTAGGAGAGTAGAGAACCGTAGATTTTCGCTTCAACATTTCAGGGTCACTGGCAATCATGCTCAATGCTTCTTCCGTAATGTTCTTATCTAGTTCTCTTCGTTCCAGATTGTAAGCATTGATTTCATCTGCAACAATTTGAGCATCTTCTCGGTTTTCTGATATTAAAAGCTCAACGGCTTTTTTACCTGAATGAATTCTCCCAGCCGCATTAATTCTAGGTCCAATAGTAAATAATAGATCAGTCACATTGAATTTTGACTTGTTGGCCGCTTCAATAAATGATTGGATTCCTATTCTGGGTTGCTTGTTGATGCGATCTAAACCATAGCTGCAGAGCACTCTGTTTTCTCCGTTAATTGGTACAATGTCAGAGGCAATAGCAATGGCAACTAGATCCAAGTATTCGGCTAATTCTGCACCGTCAATTTCGTTTTCCGCGGCAAATGCTTGGACTAATTTAAAACCTATTCCACAACCACATAATTCATCGAATGGGTAATTACAGTCATCTTGCTTTGGGTCTAAGACCGCCACGGCATCAGGGATTTTATCACCAGGTCTGTGATGATCACAAATAATAAACTCTACCCCGTTTTCTTTCGCATAGGCAACTTTGTCAACTGCCTTAATTCCGCAGTCCAATGCAATAATTAATTTAAAGTTATTGTCGATTGCGTATTGAACACCCTTCATCGAAACTCCGTATCCTTCTAAATATCTATCTGGAATGTAGTAATCGATACGATCATGATATTTTTTCAAAAATGAATAGACCAATGATACAGAAGTAGTTCCGTCAACGTCATAATCGCCATAGACTAGAATTTTCTCATCATTTTCCAGCGCTTTTCCAATGCGCTCTACAGCCAACCGCATATCCTTCATTAAATAAGGGTCATGAACTTGTTCCCAACTAGGAGTGAAAAAAGTCTTGGCGGTTTCAAAATCCTCAATTCCTCGTTGAACCAATAGGTTAGATATAGTGTACGGAACGCTAAGCTCATCAGATAACTGTGTAACTAATTCACTGTTTTTGGATTCTTTATATAGCCATTTCTTCATGATGATAGGACGAAATTGTAGATGTTTGGGAAATTAATAGGTGAGAAATTGAATATGATTTCTTAAATTTAAAGGTAACGTAATGAATGTAATGAAGCGAATAAGTCTACTAATTTTAGTTTTTTGCCTCCTTGGAGGGCTGAAGGCACAGGAGTCTAGTGACTTTTATTTTAGCGAAGCCCAACCTCAAGAGCTGGATGAGATAACTAAAATTATTGGAGAAATCGTAGGAGAATACACTCGTGAGGAGGATAAGAATGTTAAAATTATCGTAGCCCAAGATTCTGTGTACGTCCAATACCCGGTAATTATGCACATGAGCGTTGCCGAAATTACTGAATCCGAGAAGTATGAAATTAAGGATGGGAAACTATTTGGGATTCATGAATCTAAAGGCCTTCCAATGATGGTGACA
>JBLIOB010000405.1:0-3373 GCA_047639575.1 Parvicellaceae bacterium | reverse complement strand
GTGTACAGGAATCTTTCTCTGACCATTATTCCTAGCTTCAACGGCCAGTACGTACAACTCTTCAATCATTACATTTGTAATCGGAATACAACCAATACTTACACAGTTTCCATGAATAAAAATATCCCCGCCAAGGTTGTTTCCAGCGTTTAATTTTTTATCAGAAACATTAGGGTAGTTTATTCCTAGACTAAGGTGAAAAGTTGAATAAGGATTAAATCGATCTATGTGGTAAAACCCCTCTGGAACCTGCATGTCTCCTTGTTTAGTCTTAGGCCCTAATGAACCTGACAACACACAAAAGTCATAAGTTTTGAATAATTGATAGGAAGAAGAGTCTTTATGCTTCACCCAAACTTCCAAATCTTTATCCATTTTTACCGCTCGTAAATAAATGTGAACATCTGTCAAATTAATCCGTAGACTAGATAATTGTTTTTGAACCGAATCTTGCACATGAGTGTAAGCACCTATGACTCTTGATTTTTTGAGTTGGTCGGATTTAAAACTTTGACCCATCATGCTGTTACTTATTAGCATAATGGTCATTATAAATGTAATTTTTGTTAAATGTGTCATTGTTGCAATATTTTGGAACGATTATGGTTACTTTACTAGGTAAGTTCCATTAAGTGATACAACATGATAATGCGGAGAAATATGAAAGGATACAGAATACTTTTAACGGTTTTATTAATTAGTATAACCGCAGGATCATCTTTTGCTCAAGATAAATCTGACCGAGTTGAGGAGCGTAAAATGGCCGTTTACAAGTTCGACAGACTCTTAAATTATATTCATACAATGTATGTTGATTCGGTCGATACCAAAACATTGGTTGGCGATGCTATCATTGCGATGGTAGACGCACTTGAGGCAGACTCAATAGAAGTTAACAAAAATGATATCGCTAAAATTATCGGGCAGAAAGTAAAAGCCAATCAAACTGAGAATCAAGCAGCAGTTGAACAATTTGATAAATTAATGCGCTTAGTAATTAAGGACTATGCTGATTCTATTGACACTGAACTCTTAGTAGAATATGCCTTCGCGGGAATGCTGGAACAACTTGATCCACATTCCATTTACATTCCTAAAAAAGAAGTAGAACAAATGAACGCTCCCTTAAAAGGAAGCTTCACTGGAGTAGGAATTAGATTCCAAATATTAAAAGATACATTAATGGTTGTTCAAGCTATACCAGGCGGCCCTTCAGAAAAAGCTGGAATTAGAGCTGGAGACAAGTTCATTTTTATAGATGAAGAAAATGTTGCAGGTACCGGATTAAAGAATTCAGGTGTAAGAACAAGATTACTTGGAAATAAAGATTCTCAGGTCAAAATCAAAGTAATGAGAAGAGGTACGGCAAATCTATTTGATGTAACCGTTACTCGAGATAAAATTCCAATTCACAGTATGGATGCGTCATACATGGCGACTCCTGAAATCGGTTATTTAAAACTTAATAATTTTTCCAGAACAACGATTGAAGAAACCAGGGCCGCTGTTTATGAATTAGAACAACAAGGCATGAAAGATCTAATCCTAGATCTTCAAGGAAATGGTGGTGGTTATTTATCGACTGCTATCAATCTCGCAGATGAATTCCTAAGTGGAAGAAAATTAGTTGTTTATACAGAAGGCAGGACTCAAGAAAAATCCTCTTATAGAACTGGAAGACCAGGATTGCTTGAGGACGGAAGAGTTATAATATTGATTGATGAAAGTTCAGCCTCTGCGTCCGAAATCGTAACTGGAGCTATCCAAGATTGGGATCGAGGAATTGTAGTTGGTCGTAGATCATTTGGTAAAGGATTGGTACAAAAACCTGTATCACTTCCGGATGGCTCAATGGTAAGAATCACAACGTCTAGATACTACACTCCAACTGGAAGGTCTATTCAAAAGTCCTATGCTAGTGGAAGCGATGCATACCGCAAAGAAAAATATGAACGTTACAAAAATGGTGAAGCTTATCATGCAGATAGCATCAAGTTTCCTGATTCATTAAAATTTGAGACATTGAGCACGGCTAGAGCTGTTTACGGTGGAGGTGGAATCATGCCTGATTTTTATGTGCCTGTTGATACAACCGAAACTTCAAAATATTTTTCTGGATTGATTCGAAAAGGACATATGAATACATTCATTTTAGATTATATCGATAAAAATAGAAGTAAATTGAAGCAAAAATATCCTGAATTTTCTAAATTTAAAAAACAATTTAATCCAGATAATTTGACCAAAGATTTAATTGCATATGCCGAAAAGGAAGGGTTAAAATTCAATCAAGAGGAATACGAAAGATCGGAAAAAGTAATTAAAACAAGGGTCAAGGCCATGATAGCACAGAATTTATGGAGCTACGAAAAGTTTTATGAAATCATCAATACTTTAAACAACTCTTATAATAAAGCAATTAAAATATTGCAAGATGGAAGTTATGAGAAAGTTAATTTAGCGGCTAACTAAACTTATTATTCTAATTTTGTAACAAAATAATTTTAAATGAACACTGAAAAAGTAAAAGTAGGCCTCTTAGCATTGATCGCCTTAGTCCTAATTGTCAACACTTATTTTGTAGCGATGGGATCCGGTTCTGAATTAACAACGTCAAATTCTGGTGATTTTAGTTCTGATTCGTATTCATCCATTCCACATCAAGACGGTGATGAAATCCAACAAGGATTAGATAAATCGAATTCACTGCAAAATGTGTCAAGCGATCAATTTAAAAATAGTGCGGTTGAAGCAAATGCTAACAACCCAACATTAAATGCTCTTCCAAATGCGAATAGTAATGTGGCTACCGGACCGGTAACTAACATTAAATTTGCATCCGATTATAAAGATTTTGGGGAAATTAAAGCACAATCCGAAAACGTATACGCCTTTGAGTTTATTAATACGGGGAATGAGCCTTTGGTAATTGAAAACGCAAAAGGGTCATGTGGATGTACTGTTCCTGATTGGCCAAGAGATCCAATTCTTCCTGGTGCCAAAGGTTTAATTGACGTAGTATTCAAGCCAAAGACTAGAGAAACAAAAGGAGAAGATCAGAAAACGGTAACGGTAACGGCCAATACTAATCCTAAAAACACTGTATTAACAATACGCGCATTGGTTAATCCCTAAAACGTCATTTAATCAGAACATTTAATCCTTCGTCTCGTTTTATAACTGAACGAGGGATTTTTTTTGCCTTAATCTTAAAGATGAAAATAATAGCACTTTTACTTTTCTTAGGCGCCAGTTTCGTTGGATACTGCCAGTGTGAAGTGACGTCTATTCCTTTTAAATCTGGAGAGAAACTGGACTTTGTTATTTACTATAATTACAAGAAAGTTTGGGTGCCTGCAGGTAAAGTTCGCTT
>JBLIOB010000404.1:0-3374 GCA_047639575.1 Parvicellaceae bacterium | reverse complement strand
TCTTGCCAATCTTTCCCGCTGAAGAGCCAATCCGTGGCTTGTTGGGTCTGCCCTTCCGAATAAGATTACCATTAAGAGAAATCACATTTAATGAAAGAAAGTGCATTAAGCATCTTTCACTATTAAATTCTCCTGCATTTTCGAAATGACTAACAACCCGCCCCTTTAGGTCTGGTTTGTCAGTTTCTTATACACCCAGGGAGCCAACCATGCGGACGCACCAATGAGTCCTGCAATGGTGCCTATGTTCGTTAACAACTCACTTGCATTGATACACCTGTTCTCGGATTCCTCCTCCCAGAGTAGCGACCACGTCTAACGCACGCATTTGCGGCTGGTTTGGAGCGCCAGTCCGACAACATGCGCTTGTTAGTCTTTTCTGTGTAATTTACCATTCATGACATATGTTTGCTTTGTGTGTGCAACGAAACGTCGTGCTCCTTGCTCAATACCATGACTATCTTCCCAATTTCCCTCCCAGTCAGTTGCGTTTGGAAGAGGATCTTTATAGTCGTCGGGAAATTTCAGAAATTTGAATATTGCAATTACAGATTGAACTGCCAGAGAACCGGAAGATGGTTCAGGTAAATTTTCATGGATATTAACTGAGCTAACAATTATCTTTGATCCACCTTTTATCGCGGCTTCATCAAGGTTTTTTTCAGTTTCCCAGTCTTCTATTCCATAGAAGAACTGTGGTGGTAGAGGCTGCCTATTCTTGTGTTTCCCAGTTGAAACTGAAAGCGTGCGATATAACTCCGTACGTAGGCGCTCCTCAGCAAGCCCAAAGGCATCAATGATATCTTGGGTCGTAATTTTGGATTTCATATCTAGCGCTTGCATAAGCAGTCGTGATGCTCTTACCCAAATAACCCTGTCATTATTTCGATCCTCTAGCAGGCTAAAAACCTCATTAAACGAATCTCTAGTAAGACTAAGATAAATCTCGTCACTTTTTCTAATTTGGTCTCTCTTCTGGTGATTTCTATCCCGAAAGAAAGCAAGTATGGCAATCATCCCCCCACAACTGATCGTTATACCCGGAAGCAGTGAAAGTTGACCTTTTTCTATAAATGGAACCAGGTCGATTTGGCCTACGACTGCCATCAAAGACAATAACAAGGAAACAAATACCGAGAGTGCCAATAAACCTAGAAAAAATGTAGTTACTTTATGAATCAAACGAAACTCCATTGTGAGGCTAACGCCTTGCTAAGCGGCGTATAATTGTTGGCAATAATTAGTGAGGAACGAGCGACAGCCAACTGTTAGACGTCCGTTTAAGCAACTTGTTAACTGGCTATGTTACAAATCCATACAGCAACTCTGGGCCAAAAAATTATCGAGAGAACCGATAAATGCAATAGAATAAAAACCCAAGGAACATAGATCTCTATGTCGGTAAATGGCAAATACAATTTTGGATTATTTCCTCTTCCCACTGCTTCCCATTCAGCATCATACGGTGATATTGGTAATTTCTTTTCTATTTCGTGAATTACCTTAAATTTTGCACTGTTTAGATCTTTGTATGAGTGAACAAGCCGATACCACATATAAGAAATTGCAATTCCCACTATAGCTATTACCCAGTAATGCCTTGAGGAATTAGCAACTCCCAAGTTTAGATAGCTAATTAATGATATTATTGCCGTATTTACCGTAACGAAAAATGCATTAGCTGTTTGCCTTCTATTACTAATATTCTCAGCAGACGTTAGGTAAATTTTATATTGCTCTAGTAAATGAACATTGTAATTATTCGTAGAGTTATAATCTTCTGCACTATTTACGAATAGCTTATTATTCAGATCTGAAGGAGTCATGTTAACGTTCGCCGTTTATTAATTTTTTAAGAATGTCCCATTCCCACTTGTAAATTTTGTCAGTATTAGATGCAGATGTTGGCTTTTTACATTGTTTATCGGCATAAGCCCAAAGCAAAAAGTAAGGTTTCCCTTTTTCTTTTGCAATTTTTAACTCCGCAGCAACGCCTGACGCAGTTTGAGTTTTAGTACCACAAAGTACAATAACAACATCGACACTGTCCATTCTACGACGTACTTTCTCTTTCCAGTCACCATCTAAGTGTGCTTTGACCGAGTTATCTTTAAATTCAAAAGGGCTATCCGGTAAGCTTGATTGACCAGCTAGCATGGTCTTAGAGCCTAAATCATTATCTATATCAAAACTTATAAATACACGTTTCTTAGCCACTTTTCATTCCTTTGTTTTTATAGTGATTTTTTAACTCTTCTAACTTATCTAGGACTTTTAAATTCATTGAATCGATATAGTTAGGTAAAGTCATATTATGCGAAGTTTTAAATACGTAAATCTGCCTATTTAATCCAGAGGCTATACCAAGTTCGTGTGAAACCCATGGGGAATCCTTACTTTTTGCAGATAAAATAAGAATCACGCTATTACTAGCCTCTATTTCATTTCTTATATGAGCCTGATGGTTATCTACATCACGACCTAAATTTTTTTCAAAAAGAAAAGAGTCCACTCCGAGCTTGGATAGATGGTTGGCAACGGATTTGGCTTTGCTACTAGCATCTGTTGAGTAACTTATGAAAACTGATTCCATTAGTAGAAGATTCTCCCTGTAGTGGCTTAGCCAGTTAACAGCAGTATTCAGAGGACATTGTCCTTTGAATACATATTATTGGGATGTCCTTATTAATTATTTTTAAATTCATTGAATTATTGTATCTCATTCAATTATATGGAATTTTTATAGATTCAAAATTATTTAAATCAATTAAAAAGGACATCATCCCATTTAATTCTTCTTGATATTTTTGAGATGTCTGAATATGCCGACTGGGCACTATAGCAACGAAAGGATTCTCGCTTGTGTCTCATTCATCTCCTTTTCTCCGATCCATTGCCGATTTCATGCCAGTTCGGCGATACAGTAGACCTACAATAAGTACATATTTATACTGGATCAAGTCTTTTATTATCTGCCATCTTTGACTCCTCGCACTTTGCCATTCTTCGCAATTTCAAAATAAATGACTTTTTGTGTGGTTGGATTAGTCGCGCTGACAATAAAAGCAGTCTCCAACAGGTTGGTGATATTGACGTCTTTTTTTGATAAGGATTTCCAACTCTTGTCGAGCTTTCCTACCTCATATCCAAAATCTTTAAAGGTGAGTTGCTGCACGGTCTTGATGGCGATGTTAATCGCCGTTTCCCGCGTAATATCATTGTGCTCTTCGTGAGCGAATGCTGCGCTTTGTCCAAAAAATACAACAAGCGCTAATGTACAAAGAATAGTTTTCATTTTGTAGTCCTCTATATTATCTACTGTTTTAGTCCAATGACGGTGTATTGCCCTTTTATAATTAATTGGATAGCTATGG
>JBLIOB010000403.1:0-3383 GCA_047639575.1 Parvicellaceae bacterium | reverse complement strand
TGTAATTGTAACACAAATGGAAATAGCAATAATTGCTGTTAAAAACTAAGGGGCTTCGGCCCCTTTTTAATTAGTAGATATTTCGAAGAATACTCAACATCAAAAGAAATACTATTGACACTCCTGTTAACGAAAATGTTGGCATCCATATCATTCTACGCACAAATTTTTTCCGATTAAAATCTTCTCGTTCATAATTACGTTTGAACTTAATAATCGATCGTTTCTCGAAAAAATGTAAAACTGTAAGTAAGAATGTTAGGATCATAGCAGATTCCATGGTCATACGCCAGCCGTTTGACCACGGCTCATTTGATAAGAAATAATCAAAATAAGGATAGAGCAAATAAATTCCAGTAACCCACAATATTCCAATTGACACAGAACTCATGTTGTATATCCTCCGATAAACAGCTAATACAAACTTATCTTTTGTTGCATCTGCATCTCTCTTAAGGGCAGGATTAAGGATAAACACAATGATCACCATTTCACCAAACCAAAGACAACCCGCTACAATATGTAAAGTCTTTAGAATCGGGTATAAGTGTTCCATATCTTTAATATAGGTTTAATCTTGTTACCTTATCCCAGTGAAATTATTTCTTTACAGATATAGATTTATTCTTTCGTGTGTGCCGTTATTCATAGCAGGCGGTCTAATCCTCAATTACGTTAACAATTC
Source organism: Parvicellaceae bacterium (assembly GCA_047639575.1). GTDB lineage: Bacteria > Bacteroidota > Bacteroidia > Flavobacteriales_D > Parvicellaceae > JBLIOB01. The sequence goes on along the minus strand of JBLIOB010000403.1, from coordinate 2,698 downwards.
TATAAGTAAGAAAGAAGAAGACAAACGTAAAACGGAGTTGACAGCCGCCCATGAAGACGCTAAAAATTTAATACAAAACCAAGTAAACAGTTTAGCAATTTTAACAGCAGGAATCGGATCCTACATCAAATATGCTGACAGTCTTCCAGATTCAGAAATGCTCCGAAAGTACGTTGGAACGCTTGTCGACCATTTAGACTATGATGATTCCTTGATTGTATCATTTATTGACACGTCATTTGAATTTGTGTCCACTTTTTCTAGGACACACGATGATCCGTCATCCCTTGTTGGTTCAAACGTTAGACAATTTAGGTCAACGGATGAATTGAACAAGTTGAGATTCGCCATGGAGCATGAGGAAATAATAATGTTCGAGCCATTTAATCTTATTGAAGGTTGGCCGGGAATTGCCATGCACTTTGGAATCTATCGTAATAATCAACCGGTTGGATACGTTGTGCCCGTAATTAACCTAGCGTATATTTTAGAAGGAATTTATAATCAGAAGAATACTTCCAAGTTTGTTTATCAATTTCAAACATCTGAGAAATATTTCTTTGATCGCTACGCTGTTTATGATGGTAGCGAGGTTTATAATAGTCGATTTGATGAGGAGTATTGGATCCATTCCGGGGTTGACTCTTCTCTATTCATCACTTCAGAGATAGACATTTTCGGATATGACCTAACCATTGGAACTGCGCACAAGACAGAGACAATTTCCTCTTCTGTCCTGTCAACATTAATGTACCTCTGGTTATTTTTATTGGCCATTTTCATCAGTTTTGTGATTTGGCAGATGACCAGATCTAATAAACTGGCAAAGAAACTTCAAGCAGCCAAAACCCAACTTGAAAGGCTTTCCATTGTGGCTCAGGAAACGGAAAACATCGTGTTAATAATGGATGGTGAAGGTAACGTTGAATGGGTTAATCAGAGTTTTGAACGATTAAACCAAGTTACTTACGATGAATTAATTGCAGACCGAGGTAGAAACATTAGAGACATTAGTAATAGTGATACAATCAAACGTTTAATTGACCAAGCTATTGAAACAAAGAAACCCGTACAATACGACTCTCTAAATACTCGAAATGAGGGCCAGAGAGTATGGGAGAGCTCCACCCTAACCCCAATTTATAATGATAACGGGGTCCTTACCAATTTGATTATTATAGATACAGACATTACCGAGCGGAAGGATGCCGAGGATTTATTGATAGAAAAAACCAAAGAAATGGTTGATTCTATGAACTATGCAAAGCGATTACAAGAAGCAATTCTTCCTTCTAAAGAAGTTATTGCCAGTCATTTCCTCTCCTCATTTATTTTATACAGTCCTAAAGATATTGTGGCCGGAGATTTTTACTGGTTTGAAGAAATTGAAGACTATCTATACATTGCAGTAGCGGACTGCACAGGACATGGCGTCCCAGGAGCGATGGTTTCTGTAGTATGTAGCAACGCACTTAATAAAGCAGTTATTGAGGAAGGTTTAAGAGACCCCGGGATTATATTAGATCGTGCATCAGATCTAGTTACGTCACGTTTTAACTCAAGCTCTAACGTAAAGGACGGGATGGACATTGCTTTTTGCAGGATAGATAAAAAGAAACGAGAATTAGCATACGCGGGAGCATATAGTCCCATATACTTAGTAAATCAACGCTCGTCTGAAGATCTAGAAATAAAATTTCAAACCGACACACATTGGTTACGGGAAATAAAAGCAAACAAACAACCGATTGGTTCTTACGAGCATAGAACCAGTTTTAATACGCATCTAGTACAGCTGGACGAAAACCAATCATTATATCTGTTTTCAGATGGTTATTATGATCAGTTTGGGGGAGTAAAAGGAAAGAAATTCAAAACTGCGAATTTCAAAAGACTTATTCTAAAAGTTCACAATGACTCCATGGAATCTCAACTCAAATCATTTTCAGATTCGCTGGATGTATGGAAAGGCGACTTTGAACAAGTGGATGATATTTGTATCATCGGACTAAAAATCTAAGCGACTCCAAACCAAACTAATTTGTTAATTAAGTTTAAAATTTATTTGGCATCCTTATTGTTCCTAACTTGTAATCATGTTAAGGTCCTTTTTAATCGTTTTAATGTTTGCCCCTTTTATTATGAATGCTCAAAGCGCTTTTGACTTTGACATGCATCATAGTAATTCGGAAAAAGCCGCTCCAAACTATCACGATAATTTTAAACTTACCCAAGGAGTTGTATACGTTTTAACAGTTTCTGGGACTTTTAGCATTTATGAAGCCAAGGAATGGGGAAAAAATTGTGGTAATGCGGAAACAAAGCCGCTTACAGCTTCTAAAGGAATTACCAATGGGTCAGTTGGTTTTGATCCTCAATTCACTTTCGCTCAACCTATATCTAAATGTGGGAAATTAACGGTCCCCTTCCGAGATAGCTATTTTGAAATATCCCTTGATGGTGGTTTACACTGGCAAATTCCTGAATCAAACAATTCATATAATCCAGAACACATTTATGTATTTGAATTAATTGGAGACAATCATCCAATACAAATTAGACCAAGATTATCGGACAATTCTAGCTCTTATGGATTGTTGAATTTCACTTTAATAAGAAAAACAAATGGAGCAAAGTCCAATGTTAAGTTAAAACGAGATATAGTTATTCGAAAAGAAATAGCCCCAATTAGATTTAC
>JBLIOB010000402.1:0-3387 GCA_047639575.1 Parvicellaceae bacterium | reverse complement strand
ATCCTCTTGACAATGTAGAATACATTGAAGCCGATATTCCATCGGTAACACAGGAATTTAAAATTGGAGCCAAGCAAACTATTTTGTCAGATGGAGAAGTCTTTACCCTTTTTGTAAACGATTATACCCTACCCGCTTCATTCAATTACTTCGCAGTACCGGCAATGGATAACAACTCATTTTTGGTTGCTGGTTTAACTGATTGGGAATCGCTTTATATTATTAATGGAAAAGCTGAAATTGTAATGAATGGAACCTACATTGGCGACACTTATCTAGATCCACGGACTTTAGACGACACACTTCAGATTACACTTGGCAGAGATAATATGGTAATGATTGAACGAGAAGAAATTGAAGGTGAAATTTCCAAGAAAGAAGGGAATAAAATCAAACAAACATTTGCATTCAAAAACAGCATTAAAAACAACAGTAAACAGCCAAACAATGTTACAGTTTCGGATCAAATTCCAATTTCTCAAATCTCCGATGTGAAAGTCACGATAGATGAATTAACAGGTGGAGACTTAGATGAAGCAACTGGAATAATTACCTGGCGAGCTACTTTAAAACCAAAGCAAAAGAAAGAATTTGTGCTTAAATACACGCTAGAATATCCAGCTGCCAAAGCGCGGAGCATAACCAGTGGACATAAATATAAATTCAAATCTTCTTCTAAAAACAGAAGATCTGTTCCAAAGTTTATGTAGCCGAAAACAATAACGTTTGATTAAATAATGAAATCACCTGCGCTCTTTTTGCCGGTGATTTTTTATTTTTCAATCTACAGAAGCAATTGATATTTAAATCATAAAATTTGTGTTATTTGCTGTGTAGAAAACAAGAAATGGCCAAAATAGTTAAATGTGAACTTGATCAAATACAACTACTAACAGAAGTTTGTAAGGCTACTTTCTGGCCGTCACACAAAACCAGTGCTCCAATTGACATTTTAGAGTCCTACATGAGAAACAACTTTAGCGTAAGTATTTTAACCGAGGAGCTGAATAACCCTAAAAACCAATATAACTTCCTTTATCAAGAAGGAATAGTTGCTGGATATTCAAACATTCAAATAAATACGCCTGGTAGCCATATCAAAGCTAAAAACGTTACTAAACTAGATCGTATATATCTCTTAGAGGAGTTTTTTGGCCAAAATTTGGGAGCAGATTTACTTAAGTTTAACATAGAATGGTCAAAACAGCATGATCAAGTAGGAATCTGGTTGTACACCTGGGTTAAAAATTATCGCGCAATATCATTCTACGAAAAAAATGGATTTAAAATCGTAGGAGAATTCGATTTTAAAATTACCGATACTCATTACAACCCAAATCACATTATGTACCTAGCCTACTAGTCTGAAATCTGCGTACCATTCATCACTTTCCGTTAACCGTTAAATGCATCTTCCGTAATTTTATTAGAACGATTTACAAAACAATTCATCAATATGAATACCCTCGAAATTAATAACCTCAGTAAATTCTATGGAGATTTCCAGGCCTTGAATAACGTCAATATCAAGGTTGAGCAAGGCGAAATATATGGTTTCATTGGCCCAAATGGAGCAGGGAAATCTACTACCATTAGGACGGTCTTGGGACTTCTTAAGCCATCTGAAGGAACTACTAAAGTTTTTGGATTGGATAGTCAACGAGAAAACAAGCTGATTCTGGAAAAGATTGGCTACTTGCCAGCTGAAGTGAACTACTACGATGAAATGAATTCGAAAGCGTTACTGGAGTATTCTGCGCGATTCTACAAAAATGCCGACACGAGTAAAATTGAAAGTCTAGCAGATTATTTCGAACTAGATCTTACAAAGAAAATTAGAGCGCTTTCTTTTGGAAATAAAAAGAAATGCGCGATTATACAAAGCTTACTTCACAGTCCAGAATTGCTGATTTTAGATGAACCTACTACCGGGCTAGATCCTTTGATGCAGAACCGATTTTTTGATTTGTTGGAGGAAGAAAATAAGAAAGGAGTAACCGTGTTCTTTAGTTCTCACATCCTATCAGATATAGAGCGCGTTTGTCAGCGAGCAGCCGTCATTAAGAAAGGAGAAATAGTAGCGGTAGAGGACATCAAGGAATTGATCAAGAAGCAGGTCAAACAAATCAAACTGGTTCTGGCGCTACCTCAAGCTGACATTAATTTCCCTGCAGGTGCAAGCGAACAAAAAGTCTTGGAAAACAAAGTGTCATTTTCTTATGATGGAGATCTAAATGAATTAGCCAAATGGTTAACGACTCAAAACTTGGAAGATGTCCAAATCATAGAACCAACTTTAGATACGGTATTTATTAACTATTACGAAAACTAGTCATGGGAATCAATAAAAATCTATATCGAAAAGACCTTTATCGTAATAGAAGAGGCATTTTTATCTGGGGAGCAATCCTAATCGGAATAACCTTAATGCTCCTAGCTATATTTCCAATTATGTCTAACATGCAAGATGAGATGGGAAGTTTAATGGGAGAAGTTTATGGCGAGAACATGACCGAGTCAATGGGATTAGACAAAATGTTCTCCGATATTTTAAGCTTCTATAGTACCTACTATGGCGTTTATATTATCATGCTACTATCTATATTCTCAACTATTACCGCAACTGGGATCATTGCTAGGGAAGAGCGCACTCACACGAGTGAATTCTTATACGTTAAACCGATTACTAGAGCAGAAGTCTTTTGGTCTAAGTTTCTTGTTTTAATAACCTGTTTGGGAATCGTTTATATCCTTCAAGTTGGAATAGCTTTGATCGGAATTCAGTTATTTAAAACTTCGGAAGTAAATATCTCATCGTTTATTGCAATGAATTTACATGGTCTCATATTGGCTCTCTTATTTAGCTGCGTTGGCCTTTTCTTATCAATTTACTTGCGACCAAAAAAGAGCTTTATGGGAGTTGTGCTAGGCTTGGTATTCGGAATGTTTTTTCTAGATGCAATTTCAAAATTGGCTGATTCCGTTAATTTCTTAGGCTACATTTCCCCTTTCCATTACCTAGGGTTTCAGGTAAGTGATCCGGAATTTGGATTTAACACCATCCCAGCAATTGTATTTATTGGCCTTTCAGTTACGCTGATCGTTTTGGCATTAAAGAAGTTTCAGAAGAAGGATATACTGGGTTAGCTATTAACAACCACACCCCATCCAGACTTGGCATGTTTTAGCGTAAGCGTCATCATATACGGCCTGTGCTTCTTTTAAGGCTTCCTTAACTTTAGGATCTCCTTTTTCCCCACTCGCTACAATTACGATATAATAACCTGGATTATATCCGTCAAATCCATTGGAATATTCAACCGAAACATACTTGGTGTCTCCCCAAGAATCTCTAGGAAGATACTGAGGATAATCAACTATGTCACC
>JBLIOB010000401.1:0-3430 GCA_047639575.1 Parvicellaceae bacterium | reverse complement strand
AACGTAACATTTAATTCTTCCTCTTTACCACAAGAAGTGACGAGCGAAGGCATCAGCGTTAGACCGATTCCCATCAGCGCACTCATTTTTAAAAACTCTTCTCTATTCATCTGTTGGAAGTTTTGGTGTCTCTGCTTTATATGAAAATGAGTATTTCACACCTAATCCGCCCATTAATGAGCCCATATTTTCAATCTTACTACTAATTCTATATCCGTAAGAAAACTTTGCATACCACCTGAGTTTATCTGAGATTCGATGATTGAATTCATAGTTAATCGTTGGCATCAAAATATCCCTGCGCTCTCGATCTTTGTTAATCACGTCTCCTTGAAAATTAACCGAAAAAGAAGTGACTTCAAATTGAGCAATATATCCTATTCCGATTGAAAATATTGAACCTCTTTTACGCTCCGGTTTTTTTAAATCTATTCCAAACTCACTATTCAAAAATATATTTGCGTTGTCTTTATTCTTCGCCCAAAAAGCAATTTGTGGATTCCAATCAAATTTATAGGCAGCGATATGAACTGGCTTATGCAAGCCCAAATCAAATCCAGGTTCACCAAGCGGGCCAAAATAACCCAGCGACACCTCGTTTCCTCCACTTTCTTGTGCGTACGACACTAGCGCAAAAAATGAAAATAATAAGCTTACAAATTTCCTCATCTCTACTATATAACAGACTAGACCCAATTTACCCTAATTTTCAAGGCAGCTCTTGATTTTAGTTTCGCTTTTTTCAAAGCTAAAGAAATTAGTTTCTTCAGATTAAGTTACTCACAATGCGCTCTTCCTCCATCTATTCTTAGTAATTTCAATGGCTTGACTTTAAAACCCTTAGATATATTAAAATCTTCCTTTGGTTACGATGAATTTCGACCGATTCAGGAAGATGCAATTGATATGATTTTGAATGGAATTGACACGTTTGTGTTAATGCCAACTGGAGGCGGAAAATCAATTTGTTTCCAAGTTCCAGCGCTCGTTTTGGATGGATTAACCATTGTAATATCTCCACTGATATCATTAATGCAAGATCAAGTTGAAACGCTAAAAGGCAATGGTATTCGGGCCGCATTCTTCAACAGCACACAATCTGGAGGTGAGCGTAATGATCTTGCTCGCCAAGCAATGAGTGGAGAGCTAAAGTTGCTTTACATGGCTCCTGAAACATTCTTACCTGCAGTTCAATCTTGGTTAACATCGGTAAATGTTTCTTTAATTGCTATTGATGAGGCGCATTGTGTTTCCACTTGGGGACATGACTTCAGACCAGAGTATACTCAACTGGGCCAGATTAGATCTTCTTTTCCCAATGTGCCTTTCATGGCATTAACAGCAACGGCTGATGTACTAACTAGAAAAGACATTATTACGCAACTTCGTTTGCACCAACCTGAAGTTTACATCTCCTCTTTCGATAGGCCGAATCTGGAACTAACGGTAAAAGGAAACATTCCAAAAAAGCAAAAGTTCAAGCAAATTTTGGAGTTCATAAAAGCACAAGGAGACGCCTCAGGAATCATCTATTGTTTCTCTAGAAAGGAAACAGAAGAATGGGCAAATGAATTGAAGCGAAATGGGATGAATGCGGAACATTATCATGCAGGTATGCCCTCCCAAAAGAGAGCATCTGTTCAGCAATCATTTATTAACGATGACACACCGATTATCTGTGCAACTATTGCTTTTGGAATGGGTATTGACAAATCCAATGTTCGGTGGGTGATTCATAATAATTTACCCAAGAATGTAGAAAGCTATTACCAGGAGATTGGAAGAGCCGGGCGAGACGGACTGCCATCACAAGTATTGCTTTACTATACCATGAAAGATGTAGTCATGCAATCTAATTTCATTCGTCAGGACGAGAATTCGATAGTAGGAATAAAGAAGCTTCAGCGAATGCAGCAATTTGCTGAGGCAACATCATGCAGAAGAAAGATCTTACTGAATTATTTTAACGAGCATAGAGAACAAGATTGTGGCAACTGTGACATTTGCTTGAACCCACCGGATTTTATTGACGGGACGGTTATAGCTCAGAAAGCATTGTCTGGTATTCACCGAACAAATCAGCGGGCAGCCACTACTATGCTTATTAAGATTCTTCGAGGTTCCGAGTCTCAAGATGTTATTAATCGGGGGTTTGACAAGATTAAAACATTCGGAGTAGGTGCTGAATACACCGAATATGAATGGCAACATTACTTGGCTCAGCTGATCAATTTGGGCCTTATTGAAATTGCTTATGATCAGTACTTGAGTTTAAAATATACCGCTTCGGGGAAACAAGTTTTATTTGGTGCGAAGGAAATTAAGCTCACTATACCTCCGGAAAAAACTAGTTCTGCGAAAAAGGAAAAGAAGAAGAAAAAGAGCAAAGCACAAAAATTAGCTGCCGGCACTTATGATGAAGGACTCTTTGAAGTCCTTAGAATAAAAAGAGCCGAATTAGCCAAAGAACAAAGAGTTCCGCCTTATATCATATTCAATGACGTGACACTTACACAAATGGCAGGTAAAAAGCCAGCTTCTTTAAACGAAATGGCAACGATCTCTGGAGTTGGAGATACGAAGTTGGTTAAATACGGTCCTATATTTTTGGATTTGATTTTGCGCAGTTTATAGCTGTACTCGCTTGTTAAATGACCGTTCGGCACGTCAAATATTCGGGATTTATCGTTTATACTCGCTTACAAACGACTAAATATCGGATAGCAACCGAATCTTCATTAAAAATCGGCCGAGGTTTGCCAAATGGAATCGAATCAACCGAACAATAAGGACAAAGCCTACCCAACAATTTGCATTAAGCATATTAAAATAAGGCGTACTAATATGATTGCACTGTACCCGAACGAGAAATCGATTGAGTTTACTAGGTTATTAAACGGGGCACGATGGAGCGATAAATATAGATGTTGGTATTTACCAAACAATCCTACCGAATTACGCAGTTTGTACGGTTTATGCAAAAACAAAATAGTAATCAACTCATCTGAATTTTTCTCCAATAAAAAATCAAATAAGACAGAAATACATACTAAAAAACACCACCGGAGAAAATTAACTGACAGACAAGCCGAACTTGCAAAACATTACCAGAATTATCTTTCAGGTCAGCGATATAGCGCAAGCACTCAAACTGTTTATACCTCATTCATAAAAGATATTTTAGCATTTAGTAATGCCAAAGATTGGAATGATATTCTTCCTTCAATTTTAGAGCAGTTTTATGAAAAAGTATTTGCCAGATATGAATATGCTATCAGCACCCATCGTCAATTTGTAAGCGCAATGAAGCACTTGCAAAAATTTCAACCAACTGTGGGTATTTATCACATCGAATTAAAGCGGCCAAAAAAAGACTCTAAGCTTCCTGTTATCATTTCCACATCAGAAGTAATAGCTTTGATAAGCTCCA
>JBLIOB010000400.1:0-3432 GCA_047639575.1 Parvicellaceae bacterium | reverse complement strand
AAATCGTTGCGCCACTTCTTGATATACCGGGAAGAATGGCAATTGCCTGTGATATCCCCACTAATACCGCAGCCATGAAGCCAACATTCTTTGTCGTGTTTTTTGCGCTATCAGCTAAGAGAAGTAAGCCTCCAGTTAATAGCAACATGAAACCTACCAACAGAATATTTCCATTGAAAAACGCTTCAATTTGATCTTCAAAAAAGAGACCAACAAAAGCGGCCGGAACCATGGATACTACAATTAGAAACACAAATTTGGCCTCATCGTTCCATTTGAACTTGAAGAGTCCTTTGATAATATCAACGATGTCTTTTCGAAAAATTACGATTGTACTTAAAGCTGTTGCCGCATGAAGTACTACAGAAAGCAAAAGCGGATCAGAAACCTCAACTCCTAAAACTTCCTTCCCTAGTTCAATGTGACCACTACTAGAAACTGGTAAAAATTCGGTAAGACCTTGAATTATTCCGAGGATGATTGCCTCAATAATGCCCATTAAGCGCCTGGTTTACGTCTCCACATGATGGAAAAAATGATTACGATATAACCAATTAATACACTGAATGGTGCAACAGTAATTCGAACTGGAGAAAACAATTCTGCTTCGTTAAACTTCGTTGGATCTTCAGATCCTCCGCCAGACATCAATGCAAAACCGATGACTACAATAAGAACCCCAACTACCATAAATAGATAATTCATCTTGCCAAGCGCGTTCTTGGTAACGGCCTTAGTTTCTTGTATTTCTTTGTTTTCTGACATGATCAGTATAAATTATCTGTTTTAATTCTGATGTACTTTCTGAGTGCAAATGTAGTACTTAGGTATGAAATTACCATTCCACCAATAATAATAGACCCAAATAGGTACATAAAACTCATGAAATCACTCTGATTAATACTACCTACCAACGTAATTGACTCCGCAGCGACATCACCAAAAAGTATTTCTGGTTGAAATTCCCAAAGCAAATAAGTTACTCCAACAAACATTACAACCGCTAACAGTCCCGCTGAGAGACCAAGTAAAACAGAGTTCACTAGAAAAGGGCGTTTTATAAAAGACGTTTTTGCACCGACCAGCTGCATTGTTTTAATTGTTATTCTTTGCGCATAAATAGAAAGTCTGATAGTCACAAAAATAAGAACTACTGCCACAATCAACAATAAACAGGAAAATCCATATACCCAAATACCGATACTTTTAAAGCTGTCATTTACACTTTCAAACTGACTCTTATTGTAATATACTTCTTCAACAAGCTCTTCGTTTCCGTCCATTACCCACGTTTCAAATTTTTGGACGCTATCCAAGTGGACATATTTCTCATTGAGCAATACGTTAATAGATGATAGGAAAGGATTCTCATCTAGCAAGTTCATATGGTCTTCACCAATTCCCGCTGCTATAGTAGCCATTGCAGAATCTTTAGAGACGAAAATTGCGTTGAGCACATACGGTTGAGCGGATATTTCTTTTTCTATTCTCTTTACATCGGCTTCAGATGTGGTGTCATAAAAATAGATGTCTAGCTGGACTTGTTCTTTAACCTGCTTTGATAGCTTGTCCATATTAATGAGGAAGTAGCCACCAATCATTAACATCACAAGCAGCAAAGACATGGACAAAAGTGTCCCGAACCATGCAGTTCTCGATTTTCTTTTACTGTATTTACCTACTCTACCCATATGTATGATTCGAAAGTAGATAAATTTGAAGCGTAATGCTTTTGGACTTTAAACAATTATTCAAAAGCTTTGTTAATAACTGTTAAGCATTCGAAGCTGAAAATAAATCGAAAATAAACGATGTTTTCTTTGGAAGTTGTCTCCATGGAAAATATATTTGCAACTAAGTAAAATCAAGACTAAACCAAATTGAAAATGAAAAAGATATTATTACCAGTAATCGCAGCATCTGCATTACTTATTACAGCTTGCGGTGAAGTAACCGTAACGGACCTTACTGATGAAATCACGCCAACAGATGTTATTGTTGAGCCAGTAGTTGCTAATTACAATGTTGAAGCTTCAGCTTCTACTCTTGAGTGGCAAGGAACTGATGCTACTGATGACACTCACTTCCATAGTGGATTAATCGGAATCAAATCAGGTTCTATCGAAACTACTGATGGAATGATCACTGGCGGATCGATTGTTATTGACATGAGCGCATTAACTTATACTGCAGGATTTTCTAAAGGAAACGCTATGGATTCAGAAAGCGAAGCAGTTGCTAATTTATGGGGCCATTTTTCTGATACAGCTTTCTTAAACAATATTACTTTTCCAGAAGCTACTTATACAATCACAGGATGTGATGATACAGGTGTAATGGGAACATTAAACGTAGCTGGAACAGATATTGAATTAACTATCCCAGGTACGCCAGTTGTAACTGAAGAAGGTGTATCTCACACAGCTGATTTTGATGTAGATCTAGCATCAGCAGTACCATATTTAGCTGGTGGTGGATTTGGAATTTCAATGAAACTTAATCTTACTGCTGGTAAGTAAGAACAATAGTTTAATTGATTTACGTAGAAAGGTGCTGACTATTAAGTCAGCACCTTTTTTTTGTCTTAATATTTATTCTTTTAATTGGAGTAAAACCAATTAACTTTGTTACCACATTTGAAGCATCAAAGTAGCAAGATGGAATACAATCATAGAGAGATAGAGACTAGGTGGCAAGCATATTGGCAAGAGAATAAGACCTACGCTGCAGAAGACAATTCACAAAAGGAGAAATTCTATGTTTTAGATATGTTTCCATATCCTTCTGGTGCTGGACTTCATGTTGGGCATCCACTAGGATATATCGCATCCGATATTTACGCTAGATATAAGAAACTACAAGGCTTCAACGTATTGCACCCAATGGGCTATGATTCGTTCGGGCTTCCAGCTGAACAGTACGCTATCCAAACTGGTCAGCATCCAGCTGTTACAACCGAAAAAAACGTTGCCAGATACCGAGAACAATTAGATAGAATTGGGTTTGCTTTTGATTGGGACAGAGAGGTTAGAACTTCAAGTCCAGAGTACTACAAATGGACACAGTGGATTTTTAAACAATTATTTAACTCTTGGTACAATAAGAATACCGATAAAGCTGAGCCTCTTGAAGGTTTAGTTCATACGTTTTCGAAGGATGGAAATGATGGGATCAATGCTTCATGTGCAGATGTAGAAAAATTTTCTGCTGCCGATTGGAACATTTGGAGCGAAGAAAAACAGCAAAAAATGTTGCTGAACTATCGGATGGCATTTTTAGCCGATAGTTGGGTAAACTGGTGTCCAGAACTTGGTACCGTTTTAGCAAATGATGAGATTAAGGATGGGGTATCGGAAAGAGGCGGACATCCAGTTGAACAAAAATTAATGCGCCAGTGGAGTTTAAGAATCACTGCTTATGCTGAACGATTAT
>JBLIOB010000399.1:0-3454 GCA_047639575.1 Parvicellaceae bacterium | reverse complement strand
AAATTACCCAATTCATTCCGTCTATACCTAGAGGCTTGAATGCAGACAGCACATTAACATTCCGGTAATCTGAAAATATCCTAGTATCTGTTTCTCCACTTAAAGCCAATTTGGTTCCTTCCGTCACCACTTTTTGTAGACCTACAGTACTTGAAAAATTTCGAATCATGTCGATCGTATCTTTCGAAACACCTAAATCCTCTATCATTTTAAAGTAGTTGTTTCGATCTTCTATTAAGAATCTTGACTGATTTCTTAAGGTGTAGTTTTCTCCAACAATGTACGTCTCGCCACTTGCACCTAACCCAACTTCCAACCACTCTTGCCTGCTCGTCATTATATTATTGATACGGTCAATGGGCATTTGAAATATAAGCACACCTATTCGCTCATCCCCGTCATAAATTGGAGAAGCTATAAAGGACGCATGCGCGTTATAAGATGCTAAATAAGGTTCAAAATCAACGATTGATATAAAGTCCTTTTTATCGGATCCGACAGCACTTTTAAAGGTTCTTGCAAAATTTGTTTGAGCAAAAGGACCATCTAATAAAGAAGTAGCATAATCTACTTCTTTGAATACTGAATAAACGATATCTCCTGTTTTATCATCGACTAAGAATAAATCATAGAACCCAAATTTTTCAAGATAGCTTCTCATCAATGGATGAAATTCCTCATGAGCATCGGTATAAGTTGAGCTATCGGCAACCTTTGTTAGCTTTTGTTTACTCCCAGCTGGATTAGGGTTAGATGAAATATAAAGTTCTTGTAAGAGTTTCGTTTTAGCACTTTCAGGCCAAAAATCTTCAAGTATCGCATGTTGCTTAACATTCGGGTTTAAAGTGGGAAGAAATTGATCATTATAGTAATCTCGAAGTTGGTCATTCTCATCTTCCCGAACATTAATTTCATCTTCAATACTTGCAAATCCTTCTTTAAAAGATTGCATTGCCAATTTAACCGAATGATTTTCTGAAAATGTCACAACATGATCTCTTATGTCTTTAAAATAATCTTCGATTTGATTTGCCTTCATCTCTCGAACCGCAGTAAGACGATTGAATGATTCTTCCTCCAAAGATATTTTTGCGCGATCATAAGACAGATAGCCAATAACAGATATTGACACAAAAGCAATAGTAAAAAACAGAATGGTAAGTTTCGCCCCTATTTTCATCTCATAAATTTCGAGATAAAGATATGATTTCGACTAGAAACCAAAGCATAATCAAGTGAAATTTAGAATTTAGCCCCAAATATGCAGATATCATCTATTTGGCTAATGTTGTTTCGCCATTCATTAAAATAATTGGCAAGTCTAATTTTTTGTTCGGCCATTGGAAGTACAGACACCTCTATTATCAATTCTTTGAACCTTCTATATCCTATTTTTTTACCACCATTCTCGCTTTTAGGCCCGCCAAATTGATCAATAAATCCATCGGTAAATAGGTAAAGTTGATCGCCCTTTTCCAGCTTAAATTTTTCCAATCTAAACTCTTTATCTGTGGTTCTAGATCCGCCTCCAATTGATTCTCGAGTCGGTTCCAAAATGATAAGTTGTTTATTCCTAATGACGTAAGCGGCATTATTAGCTCCCGCATATTCTAATTCCAATGTTTTGGTATTCACTGCGCAAAGCGCCATATCCATGCCATCTTTGGAATCACCATCACCGGTTTGTTTAAGCGCGATTTGAATTCTTCTATTCAACAATTTTAAGGCATCAGCGGGAGAACTTATTTGATTATTTGTTACAATTTGTGTCAAATAACCATTCCCCATCATACTCATAAAACCTCCTGGAACGCCATGCCCAGTGCAGTCAACAACAGCAAAAATTACGTAATCCCCTCTTTTATCTAGCCAATAGAAATCTCCGCTAACAATGTCTTTAGGCTGGTATAAAATAAAGTGATCTTCGAAAGCTTCTACGAACCTTAATTTATTTGGCAATACCGCCTCTTGAATTGTCTTTGCATAATTCAAACTATCAATAATATTTTTGTTGGATTGTTTTAAACGATCCGAAAACTCTTGCCGCTTTGTTATGTCTGTATAAACCACAACTATTTTTACCAACTCATCATTTTTATAAACAGGTGAAAAAGAACCAGAAGTCCATTTAGTGATTCCAGATTTAGTTTGATGACTCGAATCGTATTGGACGGGTTTATCAGAGGTTTTAAACTTTTCAATTATTGCAGTTACCTTTTCAGAATCGGCCACTGATTGAAGATTTAAACGACCAGCGTATTCAATATAAAACTCTTCTGCAGTATAACCGGAAGAGTGAATAAAACTATCATTAAAAAACTCAATGTTTCCATTTTTATCAGCAATAACCACGGACTCATTAATTTTATTGGCTACGATGGATAATTTTTCTAATTCATGATTTTTATCTTCTATCTCTTGATAGGCACGCTTCAATTCATCAGACCTTCTTAAAATTTCTTCTTTTTCTTTTTGACTTTGCTTTAATTTTTCATTCGAAATAGTGGCACTAATTTCATGCTGTTTAACTCCTTCAAATATTTGTGACTTTATTCGTTCATATTCTTTGAAGAATGCAAGTGCTTTTACGGGCTGATTAAACTGTTCATACACCTCGGCCATATGCATGTGAATTTCTCCTATGAGTAATTTCTCTCCCATGGAATTTGCATAATCTAAAGCTTTTTGATATTCGTCTAATGCCTTTTCTTTTTGTTGTTTAGCCAAATAATAAGAACCCATATACATTTTGGATGTAGCCATCCCCCTAAGGTGATTAACCTTAGACGCAATATAGTACGCCTTCATAAATTCTTTATATGCCGATTCAACTGCCCCTTCTTCTAAATGGACCGCCCCAAGAATATTAAAGGCATCAGAAAGACCAATATCATCGTCCTCTTTTAGCATGGCATTAATGGCTTTCACCATGTATTGTTTTGATTCTTTTAGTTGACCCTTCTTTTTTAATACGTAGCCGATATTACCCATATTGTAGGCAACACTCACCTGATCATCTAGCCTCTTAGAAATTTCTAAGGCAATATGGTACTCTTTAATTGCTTTGTCATTCTCATTAATTGAATGATAGATATTTCCAATTGTTCGGATAACTGTAGCCTCTGAATTTTCAAGTTTCAATTCAGAAAACATTCCTCTGGCATACATTAAATCGGTGAGAGAATCTTGATACATTGACAACAAGTAATAGGCTGTCCCTGTATTTTCGTAGCCATAGGCTAATGCAATATCATCTTGACATTCTAATGCCAAATCGCAAACGGCTTTTCCAAGCTCTAAGCTTCTGAGCGGATATGATCTTCGAATATTCCAAGCAAAATCATTCATGACCCTCAGCTCATCCGATTTATCGGAAGCCTTGGCTAAATTTTGGGCATATTCTTTTTCAGTGATCAATAACGTAATATACACATTGGTTGCGTATTAGGTCAAG
>JBLIOB010000398.1:0-3472 GCA_047639575.1 Parvicellaceae bacterium | reverse complement strand
ATTGTTGAATTAGAATAATTGTTCGGATAGACGAACTTTGTTTCTCTTAATAAATCATTTTTCCAGGTCTTCGTTACACGGTAAGTGGTGTCACTGTTATAGTTGGTGCCGCATCTATAATATTGTCTGTTTTTACTGTCGTATCGGTAATGTTCACTATAGTTAGATCGGTTATTACCATTGTATTGGATTCTGGAAAGTTGATTTCCATTTTTATCATAGTGATAACGATACTCGCCTGTTAAAACGTCCGCAGCATTAAACCATTTCATCTTCGCTATCTTCCCAAAAGAATTGTATTCGTAAGCCGTTTTGCTTCTGTTGTTATTAGTCTGGTAGGTAACTATTGTTTCAATTATTCTTTTACCCGAATATTTATAAGTTGTTATGTTCTGAACAATGCCATTCACGTATCCGTCTTGCTTGTATATATATCCTCCCTCGTTAAAGTGCCTAACTAGAACTGTGTCTATGCGAGTTTGCGAATTCGGGTAATAATTCATGAGTTGAACCTTCTTTTTTATTCCTAGCTTTTTATTCGCTTTTATCTCGGATAACTCTTGAACCTCTTGGGCAAATGAGGTTGCACTAAATGATGTTGTAAGCAGAATAAAAATGCTACTTCCTGCTAATAATTTCTTTCCTAAGTTCATGCATAATTTTACACCTACATCAAAAGAAGGTTCATTATTGACTAGGAATTAAATTGAAATCGTAAAAAGCTTAACTGATTTATTCTTCGATGTTGAGCGGATAATTGTTCCAAAACCAAGTACCTTTTTTAGTTTGAACATAAACTGGATTTTCTTCTTTTTTGAGCATCATTTCATCGACAACCCACCCAGGATTATTAAATGGCTGTTCTATATAAAATTTGACCTTGGTATCACTTCTAATTTTCAGTACGTGTTGCCATCTCATCCAGTCTCCAACAAAAGAGGCCGTCCTTTTAGCATTCCACAGGTCAGTTTTCTTTATTATATCTCCAGCTAAATCAAATGTTTCCATTACCAAATGCGACTGACTTCTATTTTTAGAATTTTCAAACCAAAAACTTAATTCATAGGTGCCAGTATCCAGCTTCATAGCATCCCGAAGTTGGTCGAAAATATAAGTTCGCTTATCACTGTTCCATTCAAGAGCTCCGCCTGACAATGCTGTTTGGGTTTGCTCCTCATCATATGATAAGTACACCGGGGGCTGGTCTCCGTAATATGAAATCTGACCTTGCTGATGGTAGCTTTCTTTATATTCTTCAAGCCAAGAAAGGATAAGACTACCATCCAATTTCCAAATATCCTCGGGCATCACACTTATCAATCGAACCATTGGAGAATCATATACAATTTCACCTAATCCTAAAACTCTCTTTTCATCGGCAGAAGGAGAATTAACTACATGTCTGCTATACAATAGTAGTAATGGTTTAGAGGTAGGAATATCATTGCTAATATTTTTCTTTAGCATTGACGGTGCGAAAAACTGAAATGCATTTATGCTCTCCTGTCTGGAATTTCTACTTGTAAAACATGCAGTCATGGGTAAGCCAGAATGGTAGGCAAACACAAATGCCTCTAACTCTGCTCTAAACGAGCTGGAAGAAGGTGTTAAAAACAACTCGCTTCCCCAGTGAAAATAGGGAATTGGAACAATAGCACTATAATCTTCTGGGTCTATTGCGGCTATAGCCTCTTCCATATAATTTACCAGCTTATCATCTTTTAATAGCTCTGCGACAAATGGATTTCCAGGTACTTGTTTAACAAATGCTTCTGCATGTAAATAAGTGCCCTCCAGCCCGCAAAACAATAAGAACAGTGATGCCATAGCAAAACCAATCAAGCGTTTTACTTTATGTAATACTTTGTGGTTAATTACCTGATAAAGCAGGTACATTACAATTAGGTTAATGCTAAATGTAAACACCCATGTGAAGCGACCCCAGCCTCTAAGCTGTTTTAGTGGAGATAACATATCCAATAGCCCATGAAAGGATTCATGCAAGACAAACGGAATTCCCATTCCAATTATTAAAAATAGAAAACCGATAAATAGGAGTAGTTTTTTCTCTTCATCCAAATAAACCCAAACACGCTTTCGTTTTACTAACCTAATTATTGCCCTGGTTACAAAAAACAGGATGAGCAAATTACAAGTCATTCCAACATAGGACATTCCCTCTCCATGCTTAAACACATCTATAAAGTCCACCCCTATCCACTCATAGAACCATGTTAACGGACTATATGGAGAAGCAAACACACTACTTAATGTAGAGGTGAAATCTAAAGTTCCAGTCGGAGTATCCACTCGATCCATTCGCCCATCGGTCAATCCTTGGTATAGCAAAAACAACATTCCAGGAACTATAATCTGAACAATACTCTGTAAATACGGTGTAAAGTTTTTCCACCTTTCCTTATAAAGCAGCCATGATGCCGTAATGGCAAAAACCCCAACACTCATTACGCCTAAATACACGTTAACAAAAAAGCTGGCAGCATTTACTATTAGAATTAGAACAGTGAGCTTCCATGAGCGCCTCCGAAGAAATTGCTGATAAAGCAACAATAATAATGGCACAAAACAGGCGTAGGCTAACCCTGGATGCCAAGGCATGCGAAGAACTTGCGGGCCAATGAGCATTAAAACAAACCCTGTTAAAGCCGCATACCATGGAGGGATTTTCCAATACAAAAGAAAAATATAAAGTAAAATAGCTCCGACTATAAAAGCGTATAAACTGATGGTATTTTGAAAACCAACAGCGTAATCAATAGCTCCGGGAAAGATATTAGAAAAAGCTTTAAAACTATTAGCAAGCAAAGGCTGACCATCGCAAAAGATTATATGCTCTCCGTATGGGTAATTCATCCCCTCAAAATTAGTATAGCTTGAATCTGATTTAGCATGAGAACTGAGTACATAATAAACCCGGGCTGCCTCCCCCTCATATGATAACATATAGTTGTTAGGCGAAGTCATAACTGGACCGTGCATATAATACATAGTCGCAAAAGAAATTAACGTCAATATTATTCCAACCTTAATCTTTGATGCGAAAAACATCTTAAAAAAGTGATTAACGGAATTGAAAGTCATGCGTTTACTTCGAATTAAATTACCAGCGAATTTAGCTATTATCTTCCTGTTACTCAGCACTAGATTCAACATCTAATTTCAAAGAGCAAAATCTAAACTTTAGACCAACTAATCGGATCTCACATTTGGAATTGTTGATATATTCGCATCCAAATGAAGAAGAAACGAAGCAGAAAGCAAAAGCTACTTGACGTGTCAATTATTGTGGCCATCACCTTAATTCTAGGGGAAATATCTGTCCGCTTATTTGTGACTTTGCCGCCAGTTTTTGAAGACGAGAAAACCCTTTGTTACAGGTTTGACCATAAACTTGGCTGGTTTCCTAAAGAAAATTCAAAAACCGTTTATAGCGGATCAGTTGACATTGACG
>JBLIOB010000397.1:0-3490 GCA_047639575.1 Parvicellaceae bacterium | reverse complement strand
ATTCTGTTCGTTTATCTAGTTCTTGGGTTTGTGAGTGTCTTTTTTTTAATCTTCTTCGTTTACAAAGAACAATATGAAAAGGATGAAGATTTTAGTGCAATGCAGGAATACTACTTACAGTCAGATGCATTGATGTCTATGGAAAAAGCTGATTGGATGCTAAATGAAGGCGAATACGATCTAGCGATTAATCAATATATGATTGCCCTCGCAATGGACTCTCAAAATGACAAAATCAGACAGCAGATTGCTCGAGCTTATAAAGCACAATGCATTTTAGACAATGTTGATTGCGAAAATGCATTAATGGTATACGATTTTCTTATTTCAGAATACCCTTACGACATCCCCTTAATAAAGGAAAGACTTGAACTCCATGAACACTTAGGAGACTCAACGGGCATTGAAGAAGATCATTCATTAATAAGAGTCGCTGATTTACAAACACGTTCAGAATAACATTATAGCGACTTCTTCAATCCAGGTAATACTCTTTAAAACGTGCTCCCATCCAAATTATCAGGCACATTTTCTTCATCTGCTAATACAATTTGGTACTTGATAATTGTCCATCCCAAGAATTACTGGAAAATAGATTTGGAATAAATTCCACTCGAAATTGAAATACTGGATACCTCTGGCTTACTAACATTCTTCCCTTAACTAGTTATTTAAACGTCAATGTACGAAGGTTGCAAATTGGGTAAATTTGAGACAATCATGACCAAAGCATTTATTTTCCTTTCGTTTATCTTCAGCATTACGCTTTGTGTTGGCCAAAATAACGAGTGTTTTACCCCGGTTGAAATTTCCATCCCTTTTAATAAAAAATCAAATCTTGTTGAAACCCACGGTAAAGAAAATTATTCAAACCTGAATAAAGTATTATTTTTACAATCTGACGAATATTCCTTCTGGTACAAAGTACGATCAAAGCACAAAACAGAAATCAGCATAGATTTGTACTCAACGAGCATAAAAGACACTCACGACATACTGATTTTCAAGTATCAAGACACTTCTTTCTGCAAAGATGTTGTTTACGGGGATTATCCAGTTTCCGGATATGGAACACCTGATTTTATGAAAAGTGAAATTCAACATTTGACTTTAGGGAAAACGGAGTTGGAAGCCAATGTAGATTATTATATCTCTGTAGTTGCATATGACGATTTTGATTGTGGTCATGTTCTAAAAATTGGACACAAAAGGAACACTCTGAAAATTAACGCCATTCATCGAAGTTGCTTCCAATTTCTAGCTGAGGAACCGACTAAGGATTCTACCGTTATTAAAGAGGAGATAAAGTTTAATCCCGAAATTGAAATTAATGGTCAGCTCATCAGTAACGAGGCTAATAATCATATCGATGGAACTATTGAATTCCTAGACCTTTCATCAGGTGAGCATTTTGAGGCAAAAGTATCTACTAATAAAGGATATAGGGTTCAATTAAAAAAAGGAGCAAAATACTTGGTAAATGGGAATTCAAAATACCATTTTCAAACTGATTCCACCATTGTTTTTGCCGAACCAGGAACTTTTGATTTAACATTAAAAAAACTGGGAAAGGGTGATGCAGTAGTTTTCAACAACATTTATTTCCACCCTAATATTTACAAAATTAAATCTACATCTTCCGAAGGGTTAAATGAACTGTTAACCTTCATGAGGGAAAATGAAAGTTTCCGAATAGAGGTGCAAGGACACACTGCCGGAAACACTTCTGTAAAAAGATTTGATCCTAGGTATCAGGGAAAAGGAAAAGATTGGCAATTTAAAGGCTCAGCTCAGAAATTATCCAAACTTCGCGCTGAAGAAGTCAAGCTATTTTTAATTGAAAACGGAATTCAAAACAACCGAATCAAGGCACTCGGTTATGGTGCGTCAAAAAAAATATACCCCAACCCGGAATCTGAGGATGAAAACCGATTGAATATGAGAGTTGAAATATTAATTCTTTCTGACTAATTTAGACTTATGGCTCAGGACATGGACATAGAAGAGGTTGAAGAGAAAGACTTTGATATCCGGTTTTATTTATTTAAAATTCTTAGGTTTTGGTGGCTGTTCATTCTGTGCATAGGTGGAGCTTATACAGCTGCTTACTTCTATAACCGAACTGCAACGCCTATTTATCAAGCTACTGCCAAGTTATTGATTAAAGATGACAATAATTACAGTACCAATGACCTTTTAAAAGAACTGGACGTTGACAACAAAAGCAAAAATATTGAGAACGAAATTCAAATTTTAAAGTCTCACAATATTATAGAAACAACCGTAGAACAACTCGATTTTGGAGTTGCCTATTACGAAATTGGTTCCTTAAGGTCTTTTGAAGTGTACGATTTATGCCCTTTCATTGTAAAGCTAGATACAGTGTTGGAATCTGCCTATTACGTCCCTGAAATATTGATTGATATTACAGACGAAAACGAGTATCTCCTTCACTTTGAATATCAAGGTGTTGAAGTACAAGAAAATGGCGAATTCGGGTTTCCGGTAAAGACTTCTTTAGGGACCTTCACAATTGACAAAAGGGGTCTTTTTAATAACGACATATACAAAGTTGGCGGTGCCAGTAAGAGACATTTTAAAATCAAGTTTATATCACAAGAAAGAAATGTTGGGAAATATCAGTCTAAGCTAAATATTGCTCTTATTAGTGAAAACAGTACCATTTTGCATTTAAGTATTGAAGAAACGGTACCGACTAAAGGAAAAGATTTCTTAAATAAATTGATTGAGGTTTACTTGGCGAATGATGTGGCTGAAAAAAATCGCATGGCAAGTAAAACAAGTGAGTTTATCAATGAGCGTTTAGAAGACATATCGTTGAAATTAGCCTTGGTTGAAAACGATCGCAAGAACTATAAAAAAGAAAACGGTATCATTGATTTAAGTACCGAATCTGGAATAATACTTAACGAGATTAGCAGTTTGGAATCTAAACTCGGAGAATACCAAACACAGATTGAAATCATCAATTACGTAGAAACATACTTGAACGAAAACCGTGATGACCTAGGGAAAATTTCACCTAACGTTCTGAACATTAGTGATCAGTACCTTTCTCAGAAGTTGATGGAACTAAGCGCCCTTGCTTCTAACAGAGATATTATAATTCAGCAATATACTGTGGGTAGTCCTCAATATGAAGAATTATCAAAAAGGATAAATAGCACCATCCAAACCATAATTTACAGCCTTGGAAATATTAAGGGAGGGTTAAACCAACAAGTTATGGAATTGAATCAACAGCTTAGAAAACTGGAATTCAAAATCTCAACTATTCCAACTTCAGAACAAGAGCTTATTGAAATAGAACGAAAATTAAAAATTACTGAGGGGCTTTATGTGTACTTGCAAGAAAGAAAAGAAGAGATATCGATTTCCTTGGCCTCGTCTGCATCAGACAACAGAGTTATTGAAATAGGAAGAGCTACACCTTATGCAATCAAACCTGTTAAGTCTAGAAATTACTCTA
>JBLIOB010000396.1:0-3507 GCA_047639575.1 Parvicellaceae bacterium | reverse complement strand
TATTGTACCTCGTTCTAATTTCAAAAAACTGCAATATGAGAATGCTTACACTAATTATGAATCATTAAAAACGCAAAGATACCTAGAAATGGAGGCGGGTACATTTGTTTATTACTCAACTTTTAATATCAAGTCGAACCAAGCGACTCGTTTTTCAATTAAAAAATTTAAGGAGCTAAATGGTAAGCTTGTGAAGTATTCCGACCTGCAAGCATCAACAGCGCGTGGGGATAGTTCTAGTGGAAATTGGACTTTAGGAAACTACTTCATCAGAGATATTGGTGAAAATGGTGAAACCATCGTAAGGGGTAAAAAACTCGACACCGTATTTTCTTTTGTTGGTCCGGACTTAGGGAGAAGAGCAGAATCCGTCACAACGATGGAAACACCTAGTCTAATTACATACCGTGATGAAGAAGATGAAAAAGGATCAGGCAATGTTGAATTAACTGAAGTAGAGATTTATAATCGAACCGCAACCCCTTTTTCTGTGTTCATTTTAGTAGTGTTGGCTGTCTGTATTTCTTATAAAAAGAAAAGAAATGGCATCGGTGTTAATTTAATTTTTGGGTTAGCAATTGGGGCGATATCATTCTTTATCTCTAAGATCACGTCTGTTGCTTCTACCAATGCAGGTCTTCCACCATTAATTGCTGTCTGGGCATCCAACCTAATTTTTGGTCTGATCACATTAATATTTTACCTGAGAGAAAGAAGGTGATTTTTCTTTCACACAAAGCAATCTGAGTCACATTTTATGTACCTTGCGCCACTGTTTTTATAACTCAATAGAATGGAAACTAAACAAACAGTTTTTTTAGATTTTGAAGAGCCGATTAAAGACTTCCTTGATCAAATTGAGCAAGCTGAAGGAATCGCGGAGAAAGGTGGAGTTGATGTTGACAAAACATTAGATGAACTTAACATTAAGCTGGAGGAAAAATGTAAGGAGATTCATGGTCAACTTTCGCCTTGGCAAAAAGTTCAATTATCTCGACATCCTGAGCGGCCGTATACATTAGATTATATCGAATCGATTACTGGCGGAGACTTCAGAGAACTTCATGGTGATAGAAATGTTGGTGATGACAAAGCTATGGTTGGTGGATTTGGAACAATTGATGGCCAAACTGTAATGTTTATCGGACAGCAAAAGGGACGAAATACTAAACAAAGGCAACATAGAAATTTTGGAATGCCAAACCCTGAAGGATATAGAAAGGCATTGCGTTTAATGAAACTAGCGGAGAAGTTTAATAAACCGATTGTTTGTTTGATTGACACGCCTGGAGCTTTTCCAGGGCTAGAAGCAGAAGAGCGTGGACAGGGTGAAGCGATTGCTAGGAACCTTTACGAAATGATGATTTTAAAAGTGCCTGTAATCTGTGTTATCATAGGTGAAGGTGCTTCTGGTGGTGCTTTAGGCATTGGAATCGGAGACAAAGTCTTGATGCTTGAGAATACCTGGTACAGTGTTATTTCGCCAGAATCTTGTTCTTCAATTTTATGGAGAAGCTGGGACTACAAAGAACAAGCTGCCGAGGCATTGAAGCTAACCGCCAAAGATATGTTAGGTAATAAACTCATTGATGGAATAATCAAAGAGCCAATGGGAGGAGCACATGCAGATCCTGAAGCGATGTATCGTAAACTGAAAACTGTTCTTAAAAAGAACTTGACTGCTTTAGGCAAACAAAAATCTGACAAACGAATTCAGGAGCGGATCGACAAGTTTACTTCAATGGGAGTAGTTAAGTAATCTAGAATTTCAAAAAGTATTTTAATACGTTAATCATTGATTTAGCTGCGTTGGGAAAACAACGTACTATGAGGTAACCAAGTTCTTATATATTCGTAGTAATCTATTGACAATACACCAACTAAAACGAACCAAATGAGAATACATTACTCTTTAGCTTTTATCACAGGGCTTTTAATTAGCAATATATCTTTTAGCCAATTTAATCCAACAGTACCACCGTCCATGGGTGAGGGCGAACCATTTAATATGAGCCAAACGAAAGCTATGGCTTCTTGTGGAAATGACACTCTTTTATACACTTTAAGCAAAGCCACAGTTACAGAAATACAGTCTGTTAGCTTTCCTGCAAGTTATGTTGAAGTTGCTCAAAAATACAGAGCTCCTCAAGACATAACCGTTTATGGTTTATGTTATTATGCAGCAGTTGATGCCAGTGGATCAGGCCCAGCAAATATTGAGTTGCACCTGTATGATGTAGACGGACTGGGATTGCCAGGAACTGTTCTTGCAACGACAATTGATGCAGTACCAATTAGTAGTTCACAAAATAGAAGATGCGTTACGTGGTTAGTTCCAGTTACAGTTTCTGGCGACTATTACGTTTCCGTAGATGGATTCACTACCGCTGAACCATTAGGTGTTTCAAGAAATAGTTTTGCTTTTGCAGATGGAGGAGCTGAAGGTAACAGCGCTGTATATTTTGACGATTTATCAGGAGCTAGTTACGTTAAATGGTACGACCAAACCAATGATCCTTTATTCACAAGTCCTGGCCCAGCTTGGGATTATGATTACTTAATCGAACCTATTGTTTCTTATGATCTGTATTTAGCAACAACTTTTGGCGCAGACTCAATTTGTGCTGGAGACAGTTATTGTGTAACCGCAGATAGCATCAGCCCAATATTTTGGGACAATATGTATAATACAAACATCAGCGTACAACCCAACACAGATTGGGATGATGGATCCAATAGTGTAGGAGACAGCGTTTGTCACATCTATTCTACTCAAGGAAATTACATGATATCTCAAACCATGAACTTAAGCGGTTGGGAAATCTCATGTTCGGTAACAGAATTGGATTCAGTTGCCCCAAAAGTAGTAGCTGGTTTCACTTATGTGGTAAGTAATGACACTGTAGTATTTACAAATACTAGCACTGGAGGATCAGGAAGTTCTTGGGATTTTGACGGAATTGGATCATCTACCGCTCTGGACACTACTTTCGTGTTTCCTAGCAACGGAGCATTTGTTGTAGAACAAATTGTTTGGAATGCTGCAGGGTGCGCTGATACTGTTTCTCAAACCGTAAATATTACCGTAGGTATTGAAGAAAATAATTTACCACAAATTTCTATCTATCCTAATCCATCAAATGGAATGTTGAATATTGTTAACAGCGTTTCAGTAGAGGAATTTAACGTTGTAATTATGGACATGACAGGTAAAATATTATCCCGTCAGGTAATTAACGGATCTGTTAATACGATTGATTTAAGTCAGTTTGCTAACGGTCAATATCTAATTCAGATCGGTAATCAATCTGGTGTAAGAGTAGATCGAATTCAAATTATAAAGTAAAGTTTTAACACACTAAAAAGCCTCTTAATTTTCTGGTTAAGAGGCTTTTTTTATGTCTATTAAATTGTATCGAAGATTAATTAGCGGAACATTTATCGATCATCGAACTCCTACCTAAACACTTTATTATTTTACTTTAAGCGTCAGGCCGCTTATTTTAT
>JBLIOB010000395.1:0-3510 GCA_047639575.1 Parvicellaceae bacterium | reverse complement strand
AGTTAGAAACCTAACGTTGCTATTGGTGCTTATGGCACTTGTAGATGTCAATTACGCTCAAACTTCCGCTGATGCTGGAATTAGAAGCTATCAAGCTGGCTATTCGCATAGCTTAAAGAGCAATGGATTCACATCTGAACCTGGATTTCAGGTCTCTCGTATCCGTGGACTTCCTATCTTTTTTAAGCGACTTGCCAGAAAGAATGGATTGCCATTGTTTTACACCAACTTTGGATTTCAATACCTTACTACTGGGGTCAAGGCAAACAGGTCTAGCACTATCGCTACTGGAGAACATAAGTATCGATTTCACGCGTTTCAGGTACCTCTTGAAATTGAATACAAACTGTTTTCGATGCGAGGTGGAGGGCAGATTAAGTCACTTTATTATTCCCTGTTCTCAGCATATGCTGGGATAAATATCGGATATCAAACTGGCCGGTTTGCTTCTTCAAATGAAGAGGTGTTTCCAGTAGCCGGAATGAAAGCATCTCCGTTTCAAACTACCTTTTCAATAGGCCTCAAGGGATATAAGAACATGCACGGGTTTAGCTTAAACATAAGCTATAATCGAGATCTTATTCCTACAACTAATACAGACGATTACCAGCGAAGCTATTTTGTAGTTGGCATAGCCTGGAATCGTTTGGACTCAGAATGTAAGACGGCTCGTAGAAGATTCGGACAAATGTTCAAGGAAATTAGTGGTGGAAAGTAGTGAGGCTTTTCAAATAGCCACAAAATCCCTAAATTGTATTTCTAATTAAATAAAACTCTATGATTCGTTTTCTTCCACTTTTCTTGATCGCTTTGCTCTTTATCGGTTGTAAAGCAAAAAACAATGGCCCGCAACCTAAGAAGCCAGTTATTTACCTTTACCCTACTAAGGTTATGGATGTGTCTGTGGGATTAGATTTTCATGGTGATCTTACTGCGGTTTACCCTTCGTATGATGAACAATGGTTAGTTCAAGCTTCTCCAGATGGAAAAATGGTGGATTTAAGTGATGCAAGAGAACATGAATATTTGTTTTACGAAGGAATCTCGAATGATGGTGTTTACCAGAATTACAATTTTAATGAAGGCTTCTGTGTCGCGAAAAATGATGTTGTAGATTTCCTTGAATCCAACTTAGATAAAATCGGATTGAATAATAGAGAAGCAAACGATATGATTACTTTTTGGATGGCGGAATTAACACAAACTGAATACGTATTGATTCGATTTCAATTGAACGATGATTGCGATAAGATTGCTGACCTAAATATTTTTCCTAAGCCCGATTCTGAGCTTCGTATCATGATGAATTTCAAACAAGTTCATGAGTTTAAAGAGCTACAGCCACAGGTGTTTTCAACTTTTTCCAGAGATGGATTTACCGTAGTTGAATGGGGCGGAACTAACTTGTCTGAATTTGTAGCAATTTGAGCAGCTCTAATTATTCATCTATTATTCGAATTAGTGGACTTACTTTTTGAAAGAAAGCTGAATTTCTTGATCATCTTAATAGAATTCAACTAGGTGTTCCATGAAGAAAGTGATAAATTTAGTTCGCATGAAAGCAAGCATCATAACTTTTATCATTCTGTTCCAAACAATTGCGTACTCTCAATCAACGCAAGATTTCGTTTTCGCCTCACTTGACAGCGTTCAGCAAGAGTCAATAACCAGCCGATTGAAGAATGAGGTTAGCGAATATTCTGTTGAATGCGTTCTGAGTGATGATTCCATTGTCAGTTTTAGCTTCGTACAGACCGTTCAAATTAAGCAGCGCCATGGTAATGGTGTTGCGTACAAGTACCGGCCAACTAAATACAAAACAATCAAATATGACGTAAAATTCGACTTAAGAACAGATTCAGTCATAAAGGTTAAACGATCTACAGATAAATATTGGCACAATAAAGATTCTGACATGACCTGGCCAATGTGATGAAAGGGATTTGGTTGTTTTTATGTTCAAGATGGAGTTGCAACAATCAGGTTATTTAGTCAACAAATCATCTTTATTAAGCGGCAACCATCATTTAATAAAACCGTTTCATTAACGTACATTTATTGCTTCAGAATTATTGTTATGAAAAAATTACTACTTCTGGCTGTTTTATTTGGGATTATCGCTATTCCAGTTTCGGCTCAAACAGTACATTGGTCAACATTCATTGATACTTCTACCACTTTCTCTTCTCCCCGTCCTGTTCAACTAAATGGAGATAATGTATTAGACATCGTAATTGGTGGCGGACTAGATGGAAGTGCGGAAGCTCGAGGAGTTGTTGCTATAGATGGTGCAACAGGAGGTGTGCTTTGGAATTTCCCAACAAAGGAGGAAATTTTTGGCAGTGCACAATTCAGAGACATTAATGGAGACAACGTGCCAGATGTATTTATTGGAGGTCGTTTTGCTGAATTCTATGCAATTGATGGAGCTACTGGAGCCATGATCTGGGAGTTTTTCTCCCCACCTCCAACGGAAGCTGTAGATAGTGGATGGTTTAATTTTTACTCTCCTCAATTTATTCCAGATCAAAATTCAGATGGATATGATGACATATTAGTAGCGAACGGTGGAAATCACTCTCTTCCGATCTTTGATACACTTAGAGAACCAGGAATGTTGATGGTTATAGATGCGATTACTGGAAATGTATTGGCAAAAGACACCATGCCCGATGGCGAAGAAACGTATTGCTCACCTGTGGTAGTTGATTTTACTAGCTCAGGAAACCTCGATATTATATTTGGTTCTGGTGGTGAGAACGATGGCGGAAACCTTTATAAAGTATCACTTGCGGACTTGATGTTAAACGATATAAGTGGCGCGCAAGTGCTTGCAACTAATCCAAACAAAGGATACATAGCACCTGCTAGCATTACAGATTTGAATGCAGATGGAACTTTAGATATTGTGAGTCAAGGCTATGATGGTACGGTAACCGCTATTAATGGAGTAACATTAGTTCCTTTTTGGACCGTTCCAAACGTTGGCACCGAGTCAAGCTCTGCTCCTACTATTGGTGATTTTATTGGGGACATGACTCCAGATGTATTTGTAGTTTTAGCTAAAGGTTCGGCTCCTTCGTTTTTCGATTATTATCAAGTGTTAATTGATGGCGCAACAGGAAATATAGCTTGGAAAGACAGTATTGGGGCTTTACACTTTTCTTCGGCTAATGCAGTAGACTTAGACTTGAATGGACGAGATGAGGTAATTGTCTCTTTAAATAATCATACTGGAACTCACTTTGAACACGAGTTAATGAGCATTGATTTTCAAAACAACATCGTAAGCTCGATGTATTTGCCACAAGGCGGAGTTAATTTAGGATCAACGCCCTTAATTCATGACTTAGATAGTAATGGACTTCTTGATATTGTATTTGCGTTCAGAGCAGACAGTGTTAATCCAATGGGAGCTAACGGTTTTAAAATAAATCGGATCGAAGATGCTTTTACCATTCCAGGTTCTGGAATTGCATGGGGAAGCTACATGGGAACTAACTTTGATGG
>JBLIOB010000394.1:0-3510 GCA_047639575.1 Parvicellaceae bacterium | reverse complement strand
AGCATTACTGTTGAAAGTACCAATACTAGAAGATTTCCAAAAAATGGCAATACAATAATACTGCCTTTTTATTTTTTAATTGCCTGACAATCAACTAGATTCGCTCTACTAAAAACAATAGCGCTCGTTTTTAGCGAAATTGAACGAAACTACTTAACAGAATTGGATAAACCTGACTCCTTACGCCCGAGTTCAGTGACCGATAGTAATAACAAAGCATTAACTGATAGCCCTACTGCCAGTTTAGCGCATACTCGATCGCCCGAACCTCTCTGCATGCCGTTTTTTGGCATGCTTAATAAATTATTCCCTCAACTGAAAAGCTGAGAAACAATTGCTCGGTTTCTTACATTTCGGATTTTCTTCGTTGGAAATTTCAACGCAATATGATTCGAGTACTGCAGAAATTGAAAATTCTAAACGCAGATTAAAACGAAAATTAGGCCTTACAAAAGAAGAGAAACTTCGCGATTTCGTACACGAAATCAACTTACCGAGTCCTTATTGAATTATTAGTTTCTGAATATTCCCCGCTACATTTACGATATACATTCCTGACGTCCAATTTGCCACATCAATCATTTCTACAGGTTGATAATTTGCACTGTAGACCAATTTCCCGGTAAGATCTGATATGCTCACCATCGTTCCCTTTTCAACCTTAATTTGAAAAGAGCTTGACGTTGGATTCGGATAAATTACATATCCTTTGTTTTTCTGTTCTGCAATAGATGAAGGAACACTAGACATTTTAGAAACACCAGTACTGGTGGTTATCCAAATGTTGTTTTGTCCATCTACGGCCATTTGTTTTACAACTGGTCCAATTAGTCCATCGGCAACACTATAGTCCGTCCAGAAAGAACCGTTATACATGGAAATTCCGCCTTCGCTTACCAGGTAGTCAACATAAATTGCTGCCCAGATATTTCCGTTCGTGTCAATTACAACATCTTCAACTGGGTTTAATGTATCGGGTGGAGGAAGGGTGTACATAATAGAGTGATTTTCTACAAACAAATCTGTACTGCTCATTACGGTAATTCCATCTGCAGTTCCAATCCACTTTTGATCTGAATCATCAATTACTAGGCTTCTAACCTTGTCATTGATCAAACCTTCTAATTCCGTAAATTCAGTGAAGACGGCCCCGTCCCAGATTTGAACTCCTCCAAGACCTCCGCCCATATAGACGTCTCCACTAGTGTGGACTTCAATATGGCTAACTCCACCAAAAGGAAGCCCTTCTGCAGTCCCCCATGATGTCCAAACAGTTCCTGTAAACTCAGATGCACCATCACTATGACCTATCCAAATGTCTCCAGCAGCATCTTCAGTAACACTGTTTACTCGATCATCGCCTAAGCCATCAATGGTAGTATAAGTTGCCCAGCTGGTTCCATTATAATAAGATAACCCGAAGTCGGTTCCGGCCCATACTGTTCCGTCAGCGGCAACATAAATTGCAACCACATTATTATCAGCTAATCCTGAATCTATCGCGATAGTATGATCTGTCCATGTAGTTCCGTCAAAAAACGAAACTCCATTTTGCGTTCCAAACCATAAATCATCATTTGCGTCAACGGCCACACAATTTACATTGTTACTTAGCAAGCCCTCCACTGTTGTATAATTTGTAAATACTTGAGCTTGTATAGAAAAACTTCCTGTTGCTAGCAGAATTAAGCAGATACCATTTTGTAAAAGTGTTTTCATCTAGTTAATGATTTTGATTAATAATTAGTCTTTTAGTTGAAGTTTGCGAGTAGGAGGAAACTTTAATCAAGTAGACTCCATCTGATAAAGACGGTAGAATAACTTCTTCTCTTGAATACAATAAAGTTTGGTTAAATACATTTTTCCCATCTATAGAATAAAGCTCCAACTTCGTGTTCACACTATTTTCATCCAATTCTATAATTAGTTTATTGCTTGCTGGATTAGGAAAAATATGAAACGATAATTCATTGATTTCCTCCAATTCCGTAATACTATTTGTATAACCGAAAGTTGGAGTAAGAAATACGTAAGGGCCCGTACCGTTGGGATACCTGCCATAAGTAAAGTCGTTGAACTGTGCAGGATACGTTATCGAATCAATGATGGTTCCATCGTCATAGGCCAGAGATAAAAATTCGCCTAATTTGTCTAAATGGAAATTAGCATGTTGCCCTGATTGTTCATTTTGGGCATCTGCCCAAACGATTTGATAGTCATCTGGACCAATTAACAAATCTGGAATCTCCCACTTGGACATATAAGAAGATGAATCAGATAAGTACAATCCTTTTGTAGAAAGCGTCTCAGCGGTGTTATTGTATATTTCGATCCAGTCATCATATTCGCCTGCTTCATCAGTTACTGTAATCGTATTAGAAGCCATAAATTCATTTAGCACTAAATCTAAAGGACTAATTTGAGTTTGCATTTCATAGTATTCGTAAGCAGCTCTAACAGGTGAAAACCGGCCAGCTGAATCATTTTCTGCGTAGAAATAATATTGAATATAATTGGAGACATTCGGAATAGTGGCGCCATAAACACTATCTCCTGCGGCACCATCATTGTGCAGACCATCATCAAACATATCCAGTATTTCAAATACTTCTCGACTTCCAAATCGATAGGCCAATAAAACATTGTCAGCGTTATAAGCTTGCGTTGTAAGGTCAACACTTCCACCAACAGTAAAACTATTCGAAGGAGTAATGGTATCGATAGTTGGCGCACCTTGATACCCAGGAACCGTAGCCATGTAAATAGCTCTTGCGTCCATCAATTCTGTTAATCCAGGATAGTCAACTAAGTCCGTTACGGTAACAGTCAAGTTATCTTGAAAGTCCGTATATGAATAAAATTTATTTGTGTCATTAGCTACACTAGTATCTATCAATGCCTGCAACGCAAGACCCCTGTTGTAATATTCCGAGTTCACAATATTCTCTTCCATTATGGTTCTAATGTGAGCTACGTACATTCTTCGACTGCGATCGTCATTAAATAAATTTCTCATCAACGGCCTGTCGTAAACAGAAAAGCTATTATAATGCGCCAACGGGTCTAGACTAGCAGCTTGAGTTCCTGTAAAACCTCCCCAATAATCTGAGTTATCTGTTAATCTATAACTGGCAAAAGATTGATTCATGTCCCAAAGTATTGGGTTGAACCTGCGATTATCATCCTGGTACATGTAGTAATTTTGTGCGTACCCAACATAACTATCAAAATTTATTAATGAATAGTTAAGTGCGTGCATCCATAGGGTTCTATCTACATTTAGCACATTATGAATACTATCAATATGGTTGTTAAGCGTGTCTAAAAAACTATATAAATCCCTCCACCCAAAGTCCGACTTCATATCGTAATAAGGATAATAATCTGCAGTGTCCGTGCCATAACTCAAACCTAAATTTGAATTATCACCGTTTAAATCAACCGTGCTCGGATTGCCTTTAACAAAGGTGTAATCTCTAGACCCATATTTATTTTTAAGAAAATCTTTAT
>JBLIOB010000393.1:0-3550 GCA_047639575.1 Parvicellaceae bacterium | reverse complement strand
AGCTTCCATCTTCTGCATAAACTTGCATTGGTCCTATTACAGACCAAGTTCCTGATTTAGCTTCAGAATAATTTGACGCCCTTTCTGCCAATAAATTGTCAAATTCTTCAATTTTTGAATCATCTACAAATCCTGTCGTTCCTATAAAGTCCGCAACACTTCTCCTCCAACGTTTGTAGTATTGGGTATTGAAATTCTTTTCGAATTGCTGCCCTGAATAATAGGCCTTGTACTTTGCATCCACTTCAAAAACATTGGGATTTTCACCGTACATCAATTGCGCCCATTCAGGAGAATTGTTTATTTCATATTGACCTGGTTTATGGGATTTTTGGCCATATGATGTGGCGCAAAAACAAATAAATAAAACACTGAACTGGAAGAATCTTTTCATAGCTATTATCAGAATATGGTCAAAAGAACAATTTCGAAGGCACAAGTAGAAATTAATAGCCATCAATAATTGCATTCTTAAATGAACTTTTCTCTTGTTAAGGTTAACTATTGATTGAAGCGAACCTAATTTTATGAAATTCCTGTTGACCCTTTTATTATTCTGCGCGGTAAGCTGCAGTTTTTCCCAGCTAAACCAGAATGATTTAAAGTTTAAAGTTTTTTCTAATGGCCAAGTTATTCCGGAAGGAAAAGAATATAGGGTCATTCCCGTAATTGATGCTCATGCCAACCATTGGATTAAGCGAGACGATGGATACGCTTACGAACAATGGAAATTTAGACACTTTAGAAGAGACAACGATTGGTTTATTTTCGATTTCGAACGCTCTGGACGATACAATAGAGAACCAGCTGGATTAATGATCCTTATTGAGTACAATGGCCAAACTATGTATATCTCAAGACCAGTTGGTTTAGATTCAATTTCGTTTAGACCTGGCGTTTTCTCATATAATCGGGCAGAGGCGAAAATTGATACGCTGGGTGCTTATAATCAGTCATTTTATCCACCTGAGCCAAAAGAAGTCAAGCTATACCCAGCCAAAACATTTTATTCCCTTAAAAGTACAATCAAGAAAAAATTATGGGGTGTACCCCTTACTTATCGAGGTTTAAAATCCAATACAATAGCAAATACTGGTATTGAATATTGGCATTTTGAGAGAAGTTATACGGTAGCACTTTATACTGATTACGGTAAACGAAAATTGACTAGAATCCCTTTAGATTCAAAAATTCAAGCATTGTCAATGACTACTAACGCGCCTGATTCATTCAATATTACATCTTTAAATTTCTCTATCCCATTAGATTCTATTCAACCTACAAATTGGGCTCAAGAACCTTTGCTATCTCTATATGTGCACAGCGACATGATCTTCACCAAAAACTGGGCAATTTGGC
Organism: Parvicellaceae bacterium; assembly: GCA_047639575.1. Lineage (GTDB taxonomy): Bacteria > Bacteroidota > Bacteroidia > Flavobacteriales_D > Parvicellaceae > JBLIOB01. Next base: position 2,191 of record JBLIOB010000393.1, on the reverse strand, counting down.
ACTTAACAGATCTTGATGAAACCGGGGGCAATGTGAAACCAGGAACGGACAAATTTTATATTTCAAAAGACAACGGAGTTCATTGGAAAAAACTTCCAATAAAAATGGAGCGAATCGTGTCAATGAGTCAAAACAACGGAGTGGTACTTATTGAAGATGGCGAATCTTTTTATTGTCTTCATCAAAGTGGACGTTTAGTTAAATCCATTTTCTCAGAAGAAGGAAAGTATCAAAGTCGAATAACATCCAATAGCTATTGCTTTATTAACGAATACTTAGGTTACATGCTGGCTTCAGCTAATTCCGAATCGTGTCTTCTTAAGACCGATAATGGCGGCAAATCTTGGAGCAGAATATTAAATGGAAGTGGCTATTATAAGCTCTCAGCGACTAAAGATTTATTGGTAGTTGAAGTTGCTCCAAACGATTTTTTCACCTCAAAAAATGAAGGTCTTAATTGGGTACGTTTAGATTTAAATGAAATTGCTTTGGAACGAGAAGAACCCGAAGCTGTTACTGCTGTAGAAGAAGTAATCGTGTACGAAGGCAGAAAGATTGTTGGTATTCAACTTCCTTACAATAACTACCAAACCAAACCAATTTATGACAGCTTAAAAGTTGACCAAATGAAAGCACAGAAGCTTTTCCAAAAAGATAAATCAAAGATTTCAACTTATCACTACAAATACTATTCTGGAATTAAAAAAGGTAGATATTATGAAAGCATTAAAGACACCATTAACAGACCTAAGATTACATTTTCCGATTCTACATTTAAGTACGAACCACTTACTTTAACAAAGGCAAATCGAAATTACAGTGAGAAGCGATATAACGAACAAGCCAACGTTGGGAAGTATCATATCAATGATTCTATAATAACATTTTACGGAAATAACACAGCTAGCTGGTTTCATGGATCATTCAATTACGGGTTCGAAGGTCACGCACTTATTATTAGTCACCCATACAGCTCTGGTTCCTTTACTTTTGCAAGGCTTGACCAAGATCGGATTCATTCAGAATTGAAAAAGCTGGACCTCACGCTGTATAGCAATCAACAGCGATATACGTTTACTCCTGAACATTATAGAATATATATTACGGTTACCAACGGAGACCAAATTATTAAGGATGCCGTTCTCACTTATGGTAAAAACAAAGTTCGATTTGATGCGAATAAAGAGCAATGGTTTTTGGACTCAAGACTTGTTGCTCAGTACAGGCCCGACTATCACTTTAATAAAACTGCAAAAACTGGAGTGAATCTAATCATAGAACATTCCAATTATGCAAAAAAGACAATTCAATTTAATTTGAAGGGGTCTCATTTATACCAAATATCTTCTGAATAGGTCGGCTAGAAAGGGTTGATGGTCTAAAAAATTCAATAAATTTTACCAAATATTTCAAGATGCATCGAAATAGGACTACTTTAGCCGCTTATCATACATTACAATGAGAAAAGGAACAATAAAATTTTTCAATGATGCCAAAGGATTTGGTTTCGTTATCGAAGAAGGCTCGAATGAAGAGCATTTTGTACACGTATCAGGTTTGATTGATGAAATCAAAGAAGGTGACGAGGTAGAGTTTGAATTAAAAGAAGGAAAAAAAGGCATGAATGCCGTAGACGTAAAAGTCGTTTAAGAATTAATAAAATTTTACAAACCTGTATCGGCTCAGCTGATACAGGTTTTTTTATGTCCGATAATTTGATCTCCCACTTCCTTACTGAGTTTTCGACAATTGGACTTGTACATTGCAGTTATATAAACTCGCTTGAATCAGCTACTTAAAAATATTGCGTTTGCCTGTTTCCTTTATTTAATATCGTTTGCACAGGTTTCCTTCAGTCAATTATCCATTGATTCTCTAATGGTTATGCTGAACAGTTTGGAATAGAAAAAGACAAAAAGATAAAATCTTCCAACATGAAGAAATTGCTGTTAACAATAAAAGACGAACCGCTTATTAAACAGCGATTATCTTTGGGGAGTGCGTTTGATCAATGGAAAGGTGACTTGGAACAAATCGATGATGTCTGTGTGATCGGAATAAAAATTTAATGTCGGAAAATTTATAGCGTCTTGCGTACGAATCTGAATAAAGGAGTTTCAGATGGAATTGACTCGCCAACTAGTTATTTAAACCGCCTGCTTCTACCCAGCAAACAATTACTTGCTTTTCG
>JBLIOB010000392.1:0-3559 GCA_047639575.1 Parvicellaceae bacterium | reverse complement strand
TGAATCAGATATAATCGTAGAGTCAAATGCAGTGATTGGCGGATGGGTTGAATTAAATTTAGGATATAGAATTACACCAAGAATTACAGGAAGAGTAGGTTATCGCCAAACTTTTACTTTATCTGATATGATTGATGGGATTGAAACAAGCAAGAGCAAAGACAGGTTCAATAACTTCTTTGTTGGACTCGAATTTGGTTTAGGAACCAACCCGCACAAAGCAGACGACAAACAAGCAAAAATCATATCAAAAACCATTGACCTTGAAGATGAAGATGGTGATGGAATTGACGACATACATGATTATTGTGCCCTGACTCCTAAAGGATCTAAGGTAGATAAGCATGGTTGTGAACTTGATTCAGATCATGACGGAATTTCAGATTCAAAAGATGTAGAAAAGAACTCTGAATCGGGCGCCTTGGTAAATCCAGAAGGGAAAACATATTCAGAAGAAGAGATCACCGTAATCACGTTGCTTCAGTCAGGTAATATGAGAACGTCTGAGATGGAAGCTGAGTATTTTAAAAAGTACCCTGAAATTTTCAAGAGATACCAATACCTTCCAAATGAAGTTGAAAAAATTATAGTTGGGAAGGAATAAGGCTATTTTTTTCTTTTCACTTTAAAAGAACCGTTAAGGTTATCGTAGTTTAAGAAATATGTTCCTGCTTTTAGCTTTGCACAATCGATTTCATACGATGTTCCGATTTTAATCATTGCTCCATCTTCATTAAATAGTTCCCACCCTGTATAATGGTTAAATTGTACTTCAGATTTTCCCTTATCCCAAAAGAAAGTGACTTTTTCTACAATTTCATTATATAACACCGGACCAGAAACATCTTTCCTAACATAGGCGGTCTTACTTGATATTCTAAACTTATTCTCGCCAGCATGAAAATCATAACTCGATAAATCAATTGAGTGATTCTGACCGTTAATACAGGTGTCCAAAACTTTCAACCATTTATTCCAACGGTATTGTTCTACGTTAAAACAAACCGGCCTATCTTGATCTAAGCACGTCCATTTTATCACTTTATTCCTTGTAATACTGACATTCGAAATTTCAAATGTTTTGGGACTTATGGCTTGATTAATAATTCCCGGTTCGCAATTATTAAAATGCTTAATCCGGACCGAAACACTATCTCCAATACCTAAACTCAATTTATTTAATTGAATTTCAAATGCAGAGGCATTCTCAAAAGCTGTAAGCCTTCCATTTACCCAGATAGAATCAACACAGAACCCTATTCCACTTTCTCTAAATGGATTTACAATAAAAACGTTTTTACCTTGATACTGACCTTCTATGTTGATTATTGCGGATTGCGCGTGACTAGTAATAAAACCAAAACACACTAAAAATATAAAAAGGATTTTTTTCATTTATTGCTTCTTTATACGTTGTTTTAGGTAATTAGTTAGAATTTTAATAAAAAAGCCCCATCGCTTAAAGAATGAAAATTGGACCCTTCCAATTTATCAAGTTGCCAATTCGATACTGATTCTGTAAAGACTAATTGATTGCATTTCAAATTACTTCGATTATTATAGTATTTCCAGAAATCATCCACAATTAATACATCTACTGCAATACTTGGACCATTAGCAGAATGAGTATCAAGAAAGCAAATCAGTTTTCCGTAAAAGTTCATCAGGTTCTGTTGTTTTTCAAAACCTAATTCGTGGATAATTGAATCTTCTTGTGTTCTCACAAAATGAGCGCTATTTAAATCTTGCTCATACCAATTATGTTTCACATGAAATAACATCTGGCTCCAATCTGAATAAAACAATTCTGAAGAAACGAATACATGCTCGTTCCCTTTAATAAAGTCTATGGCGAGACTGCTTCTAGTTGAGTAAACGCAAATTTCCTGCGCAGATTTTTGCTCGACATCTTCCGCGAAATCAATCGCAAATAAGATCAATATAAAAGAAGCTGAAGCTATAATAAATCCAAATTTTCTTCTCTCAATCGCTCCAACCAATCCGAATACAGCAAAATAAAGTAGCCAACATCCAACTACTGATATTGCCACACCTTCTATTAAAGAGAAAGGTAATGACTCAATCCAGCCAACGCCTTGATTTAAAATCCAAATAACCTTATTCAGCAAATAACCAAACCAGCCTGAGACTATATCCGAAAACCCGGTGGCTATTGTAACCATACCCAAGGCCAATATTATGAAGGCACAAGGAATAACAATTAGATTAGAAACTATAAAATAGACTGGGAATTGGTGGAAATACAGCAGACCTAAAGGAAATGTCGCTAACTGGGCAGCAATAGATACTGCCGATATCTGCCAAACGTAATTTAAAAGCTTGTTTCGAAAATAAAATAGATTGTAAATTTTAGGTTGGAAATAGATTATACCAAGCACGGCCAAATAAGACAATTGAAATCCAACCTGCATGATTAAAAATGGGTCAATTACTAGTAATAGTAAAGCAGAAGCGGAAATGGTATTATAGACATTTGTATTTCGATTCATTGCCGCAGCAATTATAATAAAAGAAAACATTGTTGTTGCTCGCAAAACCGAGGGGCTCAGTCCGGTGATCATAGCGTATATCCATAATATAAGAAGCAGGATTACGGCCTTAATTATTTTACTCCTTCTTTTTCTGTCTAAAAACTGAAGCAGAAAATTAAGCACCATATATATTATTCCTACATGTAAACCTGAAACTGCGAGAACATGCATAGCTCCTGCACTGGAATAAGATCGGATTGTATCTGGATCCAAAAACTCCCTTTGACCTAAAACTAATGCGGAAGCAATTGGGAACTGCTCAGTCTCCAGCCCACTACTTTTTAGAACGGTTAAAAATCGTTTTCTTAATCCATCCGCAATTTCCATAAAGAAAACGCCTTCGTTCATTTGTAAATCAACCAATTTATTTGCTGGAACATATCCGCTTTCGTAAATGCCGTGAAACCGCATATACTCTTGATAATTGAATTGACCAGGGTTTTTCGGTCCATCAATTTCGTTTAACTCTATTTGGATGGCAATGATTTGTCCATAAGGCAATTGCTCCGTTTTATGCGATTTTTCTAAATAGGTTAATATAGTTCCAGAAGCCTCTGTGGCAATACCTTTCGTTACAGTTGCTTGAATTTCCAGTTTTGCTTGATAAGTCTTTTCTTTTTCAACCAATGGGGATTTAATCTTCGCGACTATCCATGTATACGATTGATTTTTATAAAAATCTTGTTGAAGATTCGGTGTATTCCAGATCACCAAGAAAACTGCCAAAGTAAATAATGCTGCATTGGCTATTACACCATTTAGCCAGTTGAATTTATAGGAAGAGCCTAATTTGAATATTTTAAAAGCGATCATCAACGCGGTTAAGCCTGCTGCCAGGTACGCCCATCCCATCCCTTCCGCAGAAGAATAAATTCCAAAAAGTATTCCAGCAATGAACGGAAGAATAAATCGGATTATTGGGTAATGACGCCAGTTGAACACCAGAGGAAATTACAATATTATTCCTTTCAAACCGCTATGAAACTGGAACTTAGGCGATTTAACGA
>JBLIOB010000391.1:0-3614 GCA_047639575.1 Parvicellaceae bacterium | reverse complement strand
GTTATATGTAACATATAAATTGAAGTCTAATTGTGTAGATGTAACATCCGATTTGATTAATATGTTTGGTGAAATCATCCAAGATTCATCGATTTCAAAATCGTAGTTAACAAAAAGCCAATAATGCCTAGCAAGTTTTATATTCACATTTGGAATTTCATTAGCTAATATGTGGCTAATTGAAAAGCCTACTTGTAACTTGTCGGTATGGTATAAAGTGCCAAAGCCAAGATCGAATGCCGTTCCGTTTGCATTTGGGTCGGGAATTGAAGGGTCAACAGAAGCAGGTGTCCCGTCAGGAGTTATCCAAACGGCATCTAATTTTTTATTAATCATTCCAGCACTCAGACCAAAATTTAGATGCCCCGTTCCAAGCGTAAGATGATAAGCATAAGACAATGCAAACTTATTGTTTTCTTCAAATCCTAGGGCATCATAATAATACTGAATACCTACACCCGAGTTAATAGACTCTAAATCGAAACTTGAATTAAGTCCTAAAGTAATTGGACTTCCATCAAAACCAGTCCATTGTGTTCTACCATAGAGTCCAACTTCATATTTCTCATAAGCTCCAGAAACTGCAGGGTTAACGTATAGTTGATTGAATTTATGCATGGTCAATTGCGGATCTTGTTGCGCGTTTGAATTAACCAAAAAGCATAAAAGTGTAATTGAAAGAAGCAGTTGTTTCATGTTAAATGTAGAACAAGTGCTTTGCGCATTAGTTACAATTGGTTATTTACCACCAGCTCTTTTCATTACTTTTCCCGCGATGGCTGATGCAAATTTCCGAGGCACAAATTTAGCAGAATTTGCACCTGCTTTGTTGAGTAAACCCTGAACCGCAATTGTTTTTCCCGCCAGCATTTTTTTATATCCGTAAACTGCAACGTCTTCAGCTGTTGGAAGCATTTTATGTTGAGCTAGAGCTTGATCCATTTGCGTGTTGGCTGCAAAATCAGTTTTAGTTGGACCAGGACATAATGCAGTTAAGGTTATGTTGTCTTTCTTTAATTCTAATGCTAGAGATTCGCTTAATGACAATACGAATGCTTTGGTTGCCGCATAGACGGAAACATGCGGTGTTCCTTGAAAAGCAGCTGTGCTGGCAACATTCATGATTTTGCCTGGGATCTTATTTTCTATCCAGTATTGTGTATAGATATGACAGAATTCTGTTAACGCAGTTACGTTTAAATTGATCATTCTCTTGTTGTGGTCAAGCGTAGTGTTTTTAAAATAATTATAATCGCCAAAACCTGCGTTGTTAATTACATAGTCTATTTCTATATTTTTTGATTGAACCAAATCAAATACTTTTTGAGCCGCTCCATCCTCAATTAAGTCTTGCGCAATGACCATTACTTTAATCTCGTATTGCTCCTCTAATTCTGACTTAAGTAGCTCTAGTTCTTCTTTTCTACGAGCAACTACAACCAAGTCTCCTTGGTTTTTTGCGTGGGCTATTGCAATTTCTCTTCCTATGCCAGATGAGGCTCCTGTTACTAATGCTGTTTTCATGGGGTTTGTTTTTAAATAGGAACTTGGCGTTTTGGTTATTGTGAAATTTCTTGTGCTTTGCGTACTTGTTTTAGAACCATTTTTGCTGGAGAGTAAGGGATAAGCCCGAGCATAAATTTTTGTCCAAAAGACAATCCTGCCCAAACATTCAATTTACCCTTCAACATGGCTTTGTAACCAGATTCTGCTACTGAATTTGCAGAAAAAGTTTTGCTAAATAACGCGGTTTTGTCCATTCCGGCAGTCTTGGCAAATTGGGTTTCAGTTGCACCAGGTAGTAGAGCAGTTATAGTTACGTTTGATCCTCGAAGCTCCTCGTAAATAGCATTGCTAAATGAAGTGACGTATGCTTTTGTTGCAAAATAAACTGCTTGCAAAGGCCCGGGCATAAGACTAGCCGTTGACGATACGTTTAGAATTTTACCTGAATTTCGTTCAACCATTCCTGGTAAGAAAAGCCTAGTTAATTCTGAAAGCGCAATAATGTTTAATTGGATCATCGAATGATCTTCTTCCCACTTACGTTCATGAAATTTCCCATGACCTCCAAATCCTGCGTTATTGATGAGGTAGTCAATTTTAATCATGTTTGCTTTTACTTCATCAAAAACATCTAGAGCCGCCCCAGGTTCAGTTAGATCTTTGGCAATAACCAATACTTCTATTCCGTGTTCCCTTTCCAAGTCAGCTTTTAATATGTTCAGTTTGCTTTCATTTCTTGCCACAATAACTAAGTTGCCTTTTGCTTGTGCATGAATTTTAGCGAACTCTTTTCCGATTCCGGAAGATGCGCCCGTTATAAGTGCTGTTTTCATTTTAATCCTTTTAGTATCAATTTTATTGCAAGCTGAGTATCTGCAGCTGCGCCACTGTAGTCTGCTTCATAAGCGAAAAGTGTATCTGCTTTTCGCACATATTCATGTTTAATTCCGTTACTGATCATTATAATAGAAGCAGCTATCGACTTTACATCTTTCCCCGGGTAAAATTCTTTGAGTGCCAGCTCAATTATACTTTGTTCTACTTGCTCTAATCGTTCGATTTCATTTTTGAATTTCGGTTCAATTTGTTGCAAGTTTTCTATGCTAAGTTTATGAATGTTTAGCACTTTTTGATAGTATTCTAATCGAAAAGCAAGCATGTCTAGAATCCGCTTTTGAGGATTTTTAATCCTGAAAATTTGATGCTCCAGAGCGTCTATATATTCAATGGCTTCCTTCTGAAGTACGGAATGGAAAATTTCTTCTTTGTTTTTATAGTAATAGTAAAGTGAAGCTTTATTTAGGTTACAGGCCTTTCCGATATCCTCTAAAGTCGTCTTGTCATAACCATATCGGCTAAAACATTGGATTGACTTTTGTAAGATTGATTTACGTTTTGAGTCTCTTTTCACTACAATGATTTACTCTATTGCAGAGTAAATGTAATTCAAGTAATCAAAGATTCAAACAAAAACACATAAAGTTTGAAAAACTAATCTTTTGCAATAATTATTTCTTCGCCATTACTCCATTTACTAAGGACGTCTTTATTAGTTAAGATGCTTCCGAGAACGTACCGATTTGAACTGTTAAGAGCTGGAGATTCAATGGCGATTTCCTTGGTCACAGCTACTGGACCCATGTAGTTGGAATGAACGAAAAACACTTCGTTGTTTTCTTTTAGAAGGAAACCAACATGACTATCCAAGCCCACTATATATATGTCGTTAGGTTGAGATTGAATGTAATTTATTACTGAATCAAGGTCATAAATATCCAGCACATCATCACCACAAATATTAGTACAAATTGCATGTGAGTAAAGCTTCGCTAAGTCATATCGATTTAGTTTCATGCCTACGTCTCTCAACGTTGTAGATACGAAATACCCACAAGCAACAATTCCATTTCTAGGTTTATGAGTATAGCCGTCATAGTCCCAATCTGTTCCATACCAAGCCGGCCATATTTGTAAAAGAGCTTTGTAAAAGGCACTGTCCACAGACATTTTTGAATTACGAAGTTGCTGTGCGTTTGGCTTTATTTTACCATTGTATAATTTTAATAAGGCTTCATCAGATAAATCGGCATAGGGGTCTGTAAAGGTCC
>JBLIOB010000390.1:0-3639 GCA_047639575.1 Parvicellaceae bacterium | reverse complement strand
GCGTTTATTAATTTGTATCAAGCTACTTTTGAAGAGAAGTGGCTGAATAAAGCAAATGAACTAACAGCCTATGCTGTTGATCATTTCGCAGATGAAAAGTCTGGAATGTTCTTCTACACGCATGACCAACATTCGAATTTAATTTCTAGAAAAATGGAAGTCGCGGATAACGTCATTCCGGCTTCAAATTCTGAAATGGCTAAAAATTTGATTTTCCTTGGACATTATTTCTACAATCAAAAATATCTGGATATGGGAAGTCAGATGATGACTAATGTCCAACAGGATGTCCATCAGAATATCTATTTTTACTCCAATTGGAGTATTGTTGAAGCGCATTTAACGAAGGAACCTTATGAAGTGGCCATTGTGGGGGACGATTTTCAGTCTTTGAGAAAAGAAATAGATCAAAACTATTTGCCAGATGTTCTGTTAATGGGCGGAGATAGAGAAGGCGGACTGGAACTTTTAGAAGGAAAATTAATGAAAGGACAAACTATGATATATGTTTGTCAAAATAAAACTTGTAATATGCCAGTTACAACGATTAAAGATGCGATTGAGCAACTTGATCGGTAATTGGATTTAATAAAATTTAGAATGGAGTTTTTACCAGAAAAATTAGACGAGTATATAGTTGCAAAAACGGCAGTAGAGCCGGAATTATTGAATAAGCTAAACCGAGAGACTTACCAAAAAGTTCTTATCCCTAGAATGTGTTCAGGACATTTTCAAGGTCGAGTTTTAAGTATGCTCAGTCATATGATTAAGCCAACCAATATTTTGGAAATTGGTACATACACAGGTTATTCAGCAATATGTATGGCAGAAGGAATGCAGCCAGGAGGGAAGTTAATCACCTTGGATGTCAATGCTGAACTAGAAGATATGGTAAGGCGTTATGTCGCAAATGCGAACTTAACAGATGTTATTGACTTTAGAATTGGGAATGCTTTGGATATTATTCCAACTATTGAGGAGAAGTTGGATTTAGTTTTTATAGATGCAGATAAAAATAATTACTCCAATTATTACGACTTAGTAATCGATAAAGTAAATGTTGGAGGTTACATCGTTGCGGATAATGTTTTATGGAGTGGCAAGGTAATTGAAGAGATAGACCCGAACGATATTGACACGCCAGCACTTCAGGCGTACAATACAAAAATATTGAACGACCCTCGTGTTGAAAATGTACTGTTTCCAATTCGAGACGGATTAATGGTAGCTCGTAAATTATAATCAAATTATAAATAAGGGACTAGACTTGATTTAACAAGTTTTAGAGGGTGAACTTTAGAGAATATATCTTATAAAGTTACCTTTGCCCACAAAATCTTAATGATATGAGATTAATGAGAATGTTAAGTATGGTGGTTTTGCTTGTTCTAATTGGAACAGCATGTAATGCACAAAAAGGTTCTTCAAAGAAAAAGAAGAAAAAAGGTAAAGTAGAAAACGTTGAAAAAATGGAATTGAAAACAGAAATAGACTCTGTGAGTTATGGTATCGGAGTTAATATTGCCAAGAATTTAGTTGGTCAAGGATTAACAGACCTAAATGTGGAAGCAATGGCAGCCGCATTAAAAGATGTAATCTCGGGCGATACGCTTAAGATGGAAGAAGAAGAATGTATGTCTTTTGTTAATACGTACATGCAAGGTGCTCAAGAAAGACAAGCTCAAGCCTCTATTGAAGTAGGAAGAGAATTCTTAGCTGCTAATGGAAAGAAAAAGGATGTTGTTACGTTAGAAAGCGGGATGCAATACATTATCATGAAAGAAGGAACAGGGGCAATACCTGGTCCAACTGATAAAGTCAAAACTCATTATCATGGTACATTGATTAGTGGTGAAGTATTTGATAGTTCTGTAGATCGTGGTGAGCCAATTTCGTTTCCAGTTAATGGAGTAATTAAAGGATGGACAGAAGCATTGCAATTAATGCCAGTAGGATCTAAGTGGAAATTGTTTATACCTTATAATCTTGCGTACGGTGAGAGAGGTGCCGGAGCTAAAATTGGTCCTTTTTCTACATTGGTTTTTGAAGTTGAATTATTAGGAATAGAAGAACAATAAAATGAAAAAGACTAGTTTATTATTACTTTCAGGAGTGGCATTATTTGCGGCTTGTGAAAGTGCAGAGGCAGTGATTACTGATGCGATTCCCGAAATGGAAGAAGAACTTGTTATTGAATCTGATGAAGATAAAATCAGTTACATGGTTGGTTTTCAGGAAGCAAATATGATGGTTCAGAACGGAATGGGTGACGTTATTGAAGGTGAGTCATTTTCTAAAGGATTCATGGCGGCTATTAATGGTCAGGAATCAGAAGTTGATGTTCAGGAAGCAATGATGTTATTGCAGAAAATTACGGCAGCACCGTTTGAAGAAAACAAAGTAATAGGCATGGACTATTTAGCGGAAAACGCTAAAAGAGAAGGTGTAAAAGTTTTGCCAAGTGGACTTCAGTATGAAATCATAAATGAAGGAGATGGTAAAAATCCGGTAGATGGCGAAAAGTGTTCAGTCCATTATACTGGTACTTTTATCGATGGAACAAAATTTGACAGTTCATATGACAGAGGGGAACCTTACGATGTTGACATCCGTGGAGGGGTTATTCCAGCATGGCTTGAAGCATTAAGGCTGATGAGTAAAGGTTCGAAATGGAAAATTTATTGTCCATTCGAAACGGCTTATGGCCAACAAGGTAAATCTCCAACGATTGAGCCTTATACAGCTTTAGTATTTGAAATGGAGATCATGGAGATCAAAAAATAGATCCATTATTATAAAATTTTTCAAGCCAAATGGTCCTTTTATTGAGGACTATTTGGCTTTTTTATTTAAAGCAGTAGGTAGAATTGTAATTGTTCAAACGCATTGATGCCTTGAAGCGCTTTAATCTTCATACATCATAAGAGTGATAGAGGCAACTTAGACCTATTTAGACTTCTATCTAGAGAATACGGCAGATAGATTGCTAAACCAGAAAGTTGCCGAAAGCAATTGGTGAATGTTTGGCCTGAAATCTGTTAACTTAGTAAAATGCGCTCAATCATTTTTCTATTATTACTCCTTCCGCTAGTTGCTTTTAGTCAGTCAAAAACAGAGAAAAAGGCAATGATATTGTATGGGTTAGAGGAGTATCCTGAGGCAATAGTATTGTTTAAAGCTGCTCTTGCAAAGGCTAAGGAAAAGCCGGAAAAATCGAGAATAAACCACTACATCGCTGAATCATCTATTAATCAAGTTAAAGTTCCGCCAAAAGCATGGAACTTTAAGTCACTTTGGTATGCTAAGTCTAAATTGTTGGCGGAAGAATCGATTCGATATTATCGAAAGTCGAGTATGATGCGAAAAGGGGGACCGCTTTATCATTGGCAAATTAAAATTGCAGAATTTTATGAGCGAATGGGCATGAGCTTGGATGCGTTAAGAGCTTTTGAGGGATATTTCAATTCCCCAAAAAAGTGGCAAAACCCTAAATTTACTGGTGTCGCAGAAGCGGGAGTAAAGAGATGTAAAAAAGTATGGAAGGAAGAAAGTGGTGAGGATGATGCAGTAACCTATCATTTGTTTGTGACCCTAGTAGAATCTGGAGATACAACTAAACCAATCGTAAACGCAACACTT
>JBLIOB010000389.1:0-3639 GCA_047639575.1 Parvicellaceae bacterium | reverse complement strand
CAGACTGTCACCCGCTCCCACCTTTTTGGACATTCCCACCCCACTCAGTCTGCTAAATTTTAGCATTACTGCTTTTTTCTTTGCCACACCCCTTTGCTAAAGTCGAGCTTAGAACTTGTCTAAATCATTCTCAAGCGTTTTATCACTTCTTCTTTCGATCTTCGAGAGACAGGAATCTGATTAGACTGAATCGTCAGGTATTCGTGGTGCTCACTAATTGCATCAATTTTTTTGAGGTTGACGACGAAGGAACGATGGACACGAAAAAAATTATTGGGTGGTAATTGAGATTCAATATTTCGAAGGGGAACAGAGAGTAGATAGCTTTGTTTTTCAGTATGTATTTTGCAATAATTTCTATCGGCTTCTGCATATAAAATTTCCGAGAGTAATACTTTGACCATTTGATCTTTGTGCCGGATAAATAGTCGATCCTCCATTGCGGATACATGATCGGTAGATTCCGATACGGGTTCCGACTCCTGCTCTACTGCGATACGTTGGAGGGTCAATTTGAGAGTACGCTCCAGATCGGACTTTTGGAATGGCTTCGAAATAAAAGCGTAGGGCTTTGCAGAGATTGCTTGCTGGAAAGTCGCATCATCAGAGTTGGAAGTTAGGAAAATTACCGGTACCTGAAATTTTTCCAAAATGATCCGGGCAGCTTCGATTCCATTCATTTTTCCAGTCAGCACAATATCCATTAGGATGATGTCCGGACGATTGCATTCAATCATATTGAGTGCATCTTCCCCACGTGTACTTATCCCCACGACTTCATAACCGAGTTTGGTCAATTGCATAGAAATATCTGCGGCAATGATCATATCGTCCTCTACCATCAGAATTTTCGGTGAGCTATTATTTTGCATATCCGTGTTCATTAAGCCGCTGACTTTTCCTGTTGAGCGAATAGTATTATAGTGGAGGTTCCTTCCTCTGTTGATTTCTCTAGCTTTCCTCCCAGTTGTGTAGTCAGCAATTGAATGAGCAAAGTACCAAATCCTTTTTCTTTTTTAACGACTGGTTCGCTTGCAATGGCATCGCCATTATCTGCGATATTCAATTTTAGCAAACCATTTTCTTCTTGTGACAAGGTAATTAATATCTGACCTTTTTGCTTATTTGGGAAGGCATGTTTTATTGAATTGGTAATCAATTCATTAGTGATGAGGCCAACTGGAACGGCAGTATCTACATCCAATTCAACATCTTTCATCTCTACTTTTAAGGAAATGTTTTCTGCCTTTTCTCCAAAACTTTCAATGATCGCTTTTCCAATCGTTTCAAAATAATCGCGCATTTCAATTGCCGCAAGGTTTTCTCCTTGATACAATTTTTGATGAATGAGCGCCATAGAAGTAACGCGGTTTTTACTCTCTTGTACTGCATCAAAAGCACCCTTATCACTAATGCTTTCCGATTGCAGGCTAAGTAAACTGGATATCGTTTGAAGGTTATTTTTTACCCGATGATGAATTTCCTTGAGCAGCAATTCGTTTTCCTGGTTTTTCACTTCAAGTTGATTGTTTGTTGAAGTCAACAAATCATTATTTTTTTGTTTATCCTTATAACTTTTGTAAAGTAGTAGGAGTATTAGTATCAAAAGGACGGCGAACCCATAAGATAACATTTGAATTAAGTTTTGGCGGGAAAGCTGTTCTTCCTGAAGGATTATTAGGGTTTCCTTTTTCTCTGTTTCATATTTGACAGATAGATCTTTAGTAATTTGGTCTTTCTCCACCGATAAGACACTGTCTTTAACCATCTGATGCTGCTCTCTGTATTTTAGCGCATTTTCAAAATCATTTAATTCCCGATATATAGTACTTAGGTTATCGAGGTTTTCTATAATGTTCATGTTAAAACCATATTCGATTGCCAAGGCGTAGGATTCTTTCAGAAAAGGTAAGGCACTTTTATAATCCCCTTTCCTCATATATACATCTGATGTATTAGCCAGTGTAGCACTCATTCCTCCTGGGTGATTTAATTCTGTACAGATTTGGTTGCCTTGTTTATAAGCATCAATAGACTCGTCATAGCGCTTAAGGTGTTTCAAGACATTACCTTTTGAGTTGAACAGGCTCGCCATAGAAATAAGATTGATGTCACTTATTTTTGCCAAGTCTAATGATTTTTCAATATAAATGAGCGCATCTTCATAACTTTCTATTCCTAAGTAATTTTCTGCAATGTTTTGGTACGCAATAAGTATATTGGAAGTATCATTTTGTTGTTCGAAAATAATTAAAGCTTTTTCTCCATAACTCACCCCTTCTTCATGTCGATTCAAAAAACCTAAGACTTCTGATATTCTTATAAAATCATTAGCTATACCCTCTTGATCCTTTAAGGCTTCAAAAATATTCAAAGATTCTAAATAGAATTGGACTGCTTCTAAGAAATTGCCTTGGTTCGCCTTTATAAACCCTTTTCGGTTTAACCCTTTGGCTTGCTTAGATTGATTTCCATTTACTTTGGAATCGCTAATTATTTTATCAAAATAATTCAATGCATTATCATATTGGGCCAGATGTATATAATTACTTCCAATTTCAAAATCAAATTTTGTTTCCCATTCCTGATTTGAAATTTCCAGTGATTTTTGCTGGCCCAATAGGGCTAGTTTCAATGATTTTGACGGATCAATATCTTTATAATCAATTGTCCAACTGTATAGAGAATCGAGTTTTTCAAGCTTAGAAGAAATGGGTACTAAATACTGCTGAATACTATCGATAAATGATGATGGTTCTTGCAGGGGATTTTTATTTTTTTCCGTAGAATCTTGTTCCGTCTCAGATGTTTTATACGAGCGAACCGAATGATCCATGTTCCCAAATGCATAAAAGGAAAGCAACCCGAATAGTATTGCACTTAACCGTAAGATGCTTTTCAATATTCTGTTCATTGATTAACAGGTTTTCAGACGCCTAAATTAAGCAATTTTTTGCAATATTTTTTATATCAATTTACAAGCATCGTGACTAGCCGAAAAATTGCATCTTGTTCGTATCCATGTTGTACTTTGAAGTCTGGATGGAGATCTCCATCGTTGCTATTTACGAAAGGTTGCCCAAAAATTCTAGTCCAAAAAAGACTATTCACGCAGTCAGTCACCCGCTCCCTCCTTTTATTTTGCTATTTCTGTTTGATTCACAGAATCAAGCAACGCAGAATCCAAACCCGCGCAGTCTGCTAAATTTTAGCATTATTGCTTTTTTCTTTAGCAAGCTCCTAATTGGATTTATAATGACCATTGCCTAAGACAAAAATTTTATACGCTCACCAATTTGTTTTACAAACTACTAAAGTCCAGCTTAGTGCCTGTTTAACTCTTAGTAGAATCCCACTGGCCGATAGGCTTTACCGCTTTCCGACCTAAAGTCGGAACTTTCACTTTCTGTTCTGTAGGGTCGTGCATAGTGTGATTATATTTTTTTAATTAACTGTTGGGGTCCAAAGGAATTCCAAATCTTTTCTATAACTAGTTAATGCACGACCCTAACGAACAGAACTATCACTATCCGAGTCTTAGCTCAGGGTGGAATCAATGGCATCGGATCTATCTTTTTTTTAACCATCAATCAGCCCTACTTCTTCTCCCAAGTATTATCCCCCCGCTTTACATCAGCC
>JBLIOB010000388.1:0-3640 GCA_047639575.1 Parvicellaceae bacterium | reverse complement strand
CGCGGTAGTCGAGTAGATTACTTTTTCAACATCTTGCCTTAAGTCATCACCGCTAATTTCAGGTGCAGCAAGAGCACCAATTGCCTCAATGCCAATCACTAAGACCGATGTATCTATTTGTGAAGCAGCATCATCTATGCATAATTTAACTTCTCGTTTTGTAGATGATCCATTGGATGAGCTAGGATTTTTCTTTCCCTTCTTACCACTTGGACTTATCGTTGCAGTTAAAAGAAATGCGAGTGAAAATGAGAGGGCTCTAGTTTTTAGCAAGAGTGCGTGTTATTGTAAATATAAGAAGTTAGGAAACACAGAATATGCACTCATTATCTTTTTCAAAATACCAGGCAAAAGCTAAATTGCAGACAAATTATTATTAATAATGTCTATGGTTTCTCGTTTACTCGCAAGTTTAACATTGTTCATTGCTATTTCAACATCAGCACAAACCGCACATAAAAACATTCTAGTGGAATCGTTTCAAGGTCATTTGTGTGGGAACTGTGGTTCTATGGATCATGAATTAGAACTGAAACAAAGTCAATACGGTGATTCAATGGTTTTTGTGAGTGTTCATCCAAATACATCTTTTAATTCTGTTCAATTGGGTCCAGCATTTACCACAGATTTCAAAATTGAAGAAGGGGAGCAGCTTCGAGTAGATTTTGGAATTCCATCTTCATTGCCAAGGGCCATGATTAATAGGGAAGAAAGTATTCCGGGTTTTCATATGTTCAACGCGAACCAAATAGACACGGAGGTAAATGCAAGAATAGGAATAAGTGCAAAGTTTGACATGAGTTGTACAGCTTATATGAATACTTCTAGAGAAATCATAAGCGGGGTAACCATTACTGATCTCGATACTATAAATGGTGCATATAAATTAATAAACTATATCGTTGAAGATTCGGTTATTGATTGGCAAATTGTATACCCAGGTCAACATCCATCCTACAGTGGGGCTATAAATGATGAATATCCAAATTATGCTCATAGATATGTTCTTCGTGATGTAAACCGACATGTAGGTGTGCTACAAGGAGCCCCTATAAATACTGGAGATATTTACGGCTACTTGCTACCCAGCCCAATTGGAGTTGGCTCTTCCGTTGTAATTGTGGAGACTTCTCATTCGATGCCTATTTCTTGGAATGAAAATAACATTTCGGTTATTTCCTTTATCATAGACACTTTAACGAATGAGGTTATGCAGGTAATAAAC
The DNA here is from genome assembly GCA_047639575.1 of Parvicellaceae bacterium. Lineage (GTDB taxonomy): Bacteria > Bacteroidota > Bacteroidia > Flavobacteriales_D > Parvicellaceae > JBLIOB01. Next base: position 2,415 of record JBLIOB010000388.1, on the reverse strand, counting down.
ACGCCCATTGTACTATCCGTTTCTGTAGATGAACCTGAGTCTAATTCCCTTTCAATTTATCCTAATCCAGCAAAGGAACTTGTTGTTGCTCGTCTCTCTCATCATATGAATGATGCTAGAATAAAGGTAATCAACATGAATGGCTCTTTGATAATTGATCAAGCAATGAATTCGGATCAAGTTGCAATAAATGTTTCTAGCTTAAACGCTGGAATTTATGTTGTTCTTATTCAACATGAGAATGGGATTGTGAGTGGGCGATTAGTGGTAGAGTAGAATTACTTATCCCATTCTTGCTTCGGCCAGTTCTTGGTTCCTCCATTTAAAGACATGTAATAATGATCTGGGAACATTGCTTCCGTGATGTTCTTGTTCGGTAATTTGAATTTCTTTCCAGCCATAAGTTCTTCTTTATGATCAATAAGGAATTGTTCCCACAATGGTTTGATCCGTTTTGCAACAGCTGCAGGATCTTGATTGCTATTGGAGCCACCTCCGCCTGTGTTGCTAAATATCGATTTAAGTGCATCCAAAACATCAAACAACATCTCTTCTTCGTCCAGCCTTGAGACCAATACTTCTAAACGCTCGTAGTTGGATCCTACTTTGAGAACAGCGTACTCCGCATTTCTAAAGAGCCAATCGTCTTTAGCTGTTTTTAAGATTTCCAGAGCAGCATCTTTTAGCTCAACTAAACTATCTCTGCTTATAATAGCAACAGCCTCAATGCGGGCGTCTATGTTGTTAGCCGACAGAATTTTTCTAAGCTCGGGATGCATGGAGCTAGGCAATGGTTTCGGATAGAATTTTAGAACATGCTCCTGAACATACGGAGGGCCTTCTCTCAATAGCGTTAAACAGGTTTGATCCATATCGTCTGGTCTGAAAGTTGAATCTGCCTTAATTTTTAGCAGATAAAAAATAGCTTCCCCCGCTAATTTGGGATCTTCTGTAATCTCAGCGCCCCTACCAATTAATACTTTAGCTGCTCGCTGTAATTCCATGCAAGCTCCTCTTGGTCTTGGATAGATATCGGTTCTCAGTTCGTATATTCTATTAGCTTCTAGGGCTAACACATCTGCTATTAACTTACTGTTCTCTGGAATTCCTACACATTCAAATAGAAACGCACCAGTTGCTATCCAATCTTTATCATTTGTTTTTAAATAATCTGTTGCAATTTTCCTGATATCAGGGGCAAACTTCTCATCCCACGAGCGATCTACTAAATATTTTCTTGCTGCAGCTCTATCATTATTGAATACGTTCCTGAGTCCTAATTCTCCCTTTAAATAAGGGTCGGGTAGCCTTTGACACAATTCTCTACAAGCAGTTTCCTTAATCGTGTCAATAGCACTTCTCACTAAATCAATTAAACTAGCAGTGGCATCAACAGTAGGAATGCTTCCTATTCCCCAGATTGCTTTTACATTCCCTTTATTAGCTTCCTCAACCAGAGCTGGTAGAAATATTTTACTTCTGACATACGAAAAAGCTGCATGTTCATTATGCTTTTCACCAACTGAATATCCTAGATCATCTTTCTCCTGTACCCATGCTTCCACAAGTTTTGATGCTTCTTTTTCAGATGGTTCGTCCAGAACTAGTTCGACTTCAGCATCTGGAAATTCCTCGCTAGTATATGCTTTCCACCCAAAATCATGATGTACTTTGATTTTATAAGTGCCAGGCTTCTCAAATCTTAAGTATCTTAAAACTGGAATGGAATGGAAATATGGATTTTCTTTTGTAACGTCACTAGGACCACCTAGTCCACCCATGCAAAACCCACCAGGGTAAGGATCTGCAACGGTATCACCCTGTTCATCAATTGCAGTTACCTTCCATCTTAGTGAACGGGCGGCTCCTCGATAATCACTTCCAAAGCTAGCTTTAAAAGTGTTGTTCCCAGTATTTTCTAATTTGAAATGAAGCAAGATATTTTCTCCTAAAAAGTATTTCGCTTTGTTTGTAGATATCGAGACTTTGGCATTTTTAGGAATGCTCTGACCTTTTAATTCACCTTGCGCTTGACATTGAATAAAAAGAAGGGCGAATGTAAAGGATAGGATTAGGTTTCTTTTGTTTGTTGAAATTGACATATTGTTCATTACACTTAACAGAGTAGTTGGTTCAGGTAGATCGTTTGATTAGGCAGTCAAACGTAGGCATCCCCGCTAAATTATTAAGTCAAACTAAATACTACCAAATGAAAAAACTTTCATCTTGACCTTAAGGTTACTAATGTTAATTCTACACCTATCTTCTGCATGTGCCGCTAAGTCGGACGTTTTTAAGCAAATCCAATTCATTTAAAATATAGATGAAATAAACGGCTTAAAGTTATCATAAGCAGTCATTTGAATTCGGCACTAATTTACCATTCTGACCAATGCTATTTAGTTAGATCATTTC
>JBLIOB010000387.1:0-3642 GCA_047639575.1 Parvicellaceae bacterium | reverse complement strand
GGAGACGAGGATTTTAAGCTTAACAAATATGGTGACGAGTTAATCGTTGATCTAGGAAGCAGAAGAAGAAACATCTTTTTGCCAAGGTTTTCGAATTTCTTGGAATTAGACTCTCATATTTATGAGCAACCTTGGCTTGTTGTTAAATTGACCAAAAAGAAATAAATAATTCGGCCCGTTTCGCCCGTTAATACTTCAGAGTAGACCCTGCCATTTCACGTTTTGCATTTAACTGTTTATGGCCAAAGTGTGATAACGATGTTCCTTGATAAGGCTCTCAAGTCAGATAAGAACAAATTGTTCTATTTTCGGTGTGTAAACCCAATGTTACAAACCATCATTCGAAATATTGTATTGTGCTTACTCTTAGGCTTTTCGGCAACGATTACTTTTGGCCAAGAAGGCAATCTCAAGGGTTACACGATTTATAAAATCGCCAAACACATGGCTTGGCCTGATGGTTTCGAAGACACTTCTACAACTTTTAATTTCGGATTTATCGGGAATGATAGTACAACTCAAAAAATTTATAACGCTTTCAAGTTTGCCGAGAAGTTTAGAAAACTCGAAAAGAAAAAGATCAAAGCTTACTTTTTTGAAGATATAAAAGACATCAAAAATATTCGAGTTTTATATGTAAATGGAGGTGGAAAACTAGACCTCAATTCAATTAAAACCAAAATTTCAGACCGGGTCACTTTACTCGTAACTGAAAATTACCCTTTTGAGGAAGCCATGATTAATCTGGTTGCAGACTATAAAAGAGGACGTTTTGAGGTTAATAAAACAAACTTGCGTAAAGCTGGCTTGGAGCCAGATGGAAACGTAGCATTTTTCAGCTTCAAATCAGAGGAAAGCATCTCAAACACTCAAGATCTACTCACGTTAATAAAGGACGGAGTTGACGCTGATTTGAAAGCAGAAGACCTAGTAGAGTTGCTTGATGAGTACACTCAGATGATCGATCAAATTGAAGCACAAAAAGAAGAAATTATTGATCAGACGGCTGAATTACGGATGCTTATTTCGGAGGCTCAAACCAAGCAAAAACAAATCGCCCTTCAGCAATTAGAACTAGAGCAAAAGGAAAGTGAAATTGAACTAAGCCAAGAGGAATTAGCAACAATAAGCGCAAGAAATAAAAAGCAACAGCAGCAATTAGCGCAAACTGAGCTAGAATTAGTAGGAGAAATGGCCAGCTTGGATTCTATCCACACTCTATTGGCCGAGAAACAAAGCACGTTCGCCCTTGAATTGGAAAAGCAAGAAGAAATGCTCCGAATCAAGAAAGGACAGATCGCGGAAAACGAATATACTATTGAGTCTCAGATGAATACAATTGATGTTAAAGAGCAGCAAATTGAGACACAACAATGGCTAATTTGGTTTGGAATTATCGTTTTATTTGGCATTCTGGGGATCGTCTTTTTAATCTATAGAAATTATCGAAATAAGAAAAAAGCCAATGCCCAACTCGAGTCCAAAAACAAAATTATTGAGGAGCAGAAGGCCATTGTTGAGGAAAGAAACCGAGAGGTAATGGATTCTATCAATTATGCGAAAAGGATTCAGGAAGCGATTCTTCCCAAAGCAAGTCTAGTTGATAAACTATTACCTGAGCATTTCATTTTATACAAACCAAAAGACATCGTGGCTGGTGATTTTTATTGGTTAGAAGAAGTCGGAAAAACGGTGATTTTTGCCGCAGCCGACTGTACCGGACATGGTGTTCCAGGAGCTATGGTATCCGTAGTCTGCAATAACGCCATGAATCGCGCAGTTCGAGAGTTTAAACTGACTGTTCCAGGCGAAATACTTGACAAAACAAGGGAGTTGGTTATTGAACAATTTGCAGAAGGAAATGAAGACGTCAAAGACGGAATGGACATCGCATTATGCTCTTTAGAAGGCAACAAACTCAAATATGCTGGGGCTAACAATTCACTTTGGGTAATTAGAAAGGGAAGCGAAGAAGTAGAGGAGATTAAAGCAACTAAACAACCTATTGGGAAAGTAGATGTTGTAGCTCCATTTGAAACGCATGAAATTGAACTAAACAAAGACGATTCCATCTACCTCTTCACCGATGGATATGTTGATCAATTCGGTGGAGAAAAAGGGAAGAAGTTTAAATCGAAGACGTTTAAACAACTTTTGATTTCTATTCAAGATGGAGACCTTGAAAGTCAGAAGTCGGTAATTGACGAATCTTTTGAAGCTTGGAGAGGAGATCTTGAACAAGTGGATGATGTATGTGTAATTGGGGTTAGAATGTAAAATCACCCCAGAATTAGTGGGAAATTGTAACTAATACCTGCAATTCTATGGAGCGAATTCAAACGGATTTCGTGGTAAACAGCTAAGAATAATGTTTGATTGATTCACTACATTGCAGCATGTTTCGAGCAATCGCTATTCTTTCCATGATCTTTACTCCTTTGCTTATCTGGAGTCAAGACTTTGAACAGGTTGACGATGTTCGTGTAATCGGGCTTAGAGCAGAGTGATTAGATCGGCCTTCATATTGTTATCGGTGTTTGCATTTTTCTCTTCGAACTCACAAATCGAATTATATCATTCAGCCCATCCAGACATTAAACAACTGATAATCGATAAAAGTCGTGCCGATTTAAAAAATGATCTTGATTCGATGGTTTATTTTGGTCAGAAGTGGATAGACAAGGCCATTGAAATTGGAGATTTGGAAGAAGAAGCAAATGCTCGATTCAATATGGGGATGGTGCGTTTCTTTACTAAGGAATTTGACCAAACGATTTATCAAGCGGATGAAGCCATAAATATTTTTGACAATCTCATTACAGCGCGACCCAACGAGGTTGTATTAAAGTTAAGGTTTGCTGTAGCGATGAGGTCTGCTTTTCAGGGCTATAGAATGATTGGTGAGAACGAAAAAAGCCTCGCGGCTCTTTATAAGGCAAGAACTCTTCTAGAGAGATCGCTCGAACAGGAGCCTAATAACAGTTCTGTCAAGCGTATTTTGGCTGAGGTTTTATGGGACATTGGGTTGACCAATCGACATTGGGGAGATAAGGCAAAAGCGATTATATTTTACACACAAGCTGCAGAACTAATAAAAGAACAATCAAAAATTCATGAGTTCAAGACTTCTAGTTCTATAGACCTCTGGGATATATATGATGATATTTCTGAAACCTACAGTTCATTGGGTAACGAAGTAAAAGCCGATAAATACCGCGAATTGACAAATCAAATATTTGAATTAAATAGAGAAGCCATTTATAACACATTCGATTCAGGACAGAGGGCTAAGTACTTCATGGACCAAAATAATGTGGATAGTGCTTTGTTCTATAGCAGGGCGTTTTTAGTTGAAATTGAAAACAAACCCGATCACATAGCCGCGCAGGTAGGCAAGGCCAACTCACTTTTGGCTAAGGCATACTATATCAAAGGGGACCTTAAAACAGCGGTTTCTTACGGAGAAGTCGCGATCGATAATTATTTAAAAGCCAGTAGAAAAAACAAGGCATGGGAGATTGCTGGTAAAACAGCTGAAGCATATGGTATTCTTGGGAATTTTAAAAAAGGTTTTGAATACCAGAACCTATATATGAAACTTGCAGAAGAGCTAAGGCTGGATGAGAACTCAGGCATTCTAGC
>JBLIOB010000386.1:0-3660 GCA_047639575.1 Parvicellaceae bacterium | reverse complement strand
AGGACAATGCCTTGCAGATTCTACAGATTGCATGCTCCCTACAAGGAAAATGGTTGATCAAATCTGGACCAATGCTCCTCTACATATGAATCCAGAATCTATTCCACCGAGTCCTTTAATGACCACTGTACCTGTTATGGACGATCATAACAACATGGTTTGGGTACAAAGACAACCTTTATTGGGTACTTATCCTTTAGGGACTTTGGTTGCTGGAAATAAGAAAGATGTGGTAATCAGTAATCAGATTTATAGTTTGCCATCTCCGGCTAGAGTTCTCATCTATGGATGGCATTATCTTTCTGGAACTCCGATTCAACCATTATATGGCGGACATATTGATACGTATGCGGATTACAGTCATGGAATTAGGCTCGTGCAAAAAGCTATGACAGTAGATGGAGTAGCGGCTGATGGACCAACAATACTAGGATCTTCAACAGATCATACGCTGCTTAGTGATGAAGGAGTAATTCCAATAGCATTTTATCCAGACACCAGCAGTACAGTGCCAACTCTACCAGCGGTTCCTACTTCATTTGCAGTTTTGAGTTCCACTTCAACCAGTATTGAAGTGGAGGTATTTAATCATACAGCAGATCAATATGAGGCCTATTTGAGTACAGATGGGATTTCGTTTTCGGGTCCGCTTAACTTTTTAACTTCCAGCTTCACGTTGACTGGTTTAATTCCAGAAACTGTTCATTTTGTTAAACTTACAGCGTCTAACTCATTTGGAACTTCAACTGTATCTGAAGTTTTAGCAGCTATTTCATCCACTATAATAGATAGCGCATTAATTGTGAATGGATTTGATCGAGGATCAACCGGAAACACTTACGACTTTATAATTGAGCATGGTAATTCTATAGCTGAAACTGGGATGGTGTTCTCATCTGCAACCAATGATGCAGTTGAATCAGGCATGATCTCTTTAAGTGATTATCCGATTTTAGATTACATAATAGGCGAGGAGAGCACCGTTGATGAAACGTTTAGTAGTATTGAGCAAGCGATGGTTCAACAATACTTAGAAAATGGAGGTAATCTATTAGTAAGTGGAGCAGAGATCGGTTGGGATCTTGATCAACAAGGAAATGCTTCAGATCAACAATTTTACAATCAAATTTTGAAGGCTGCTTATCTCGATGACGCACCAGGAGGGCTCAATGCAACTTATTATCAAATCGATCCAGTAGCTGGTTCTATCTTCGATGGAATGTCAACAATGGATTTTGATGATGGCACTAATGGCACGTATGACGTTGACTGGCCTGATGTACTGGATCCATTAGGAGGAGGGGTTCCTTGTATCTCATATGCTGGATTAACGAATGAAATAGGAGGGATCCAATTTGAAGGAATTATCGGAACAGGATTGACCAACGCTAAGCTTATCAACCTAGGAGTTCCCATTGAAACTATCCATCCTGATGTTATTCGAGACGAAATGATGTTGAGAATTATTAACTTCTTTAGAGCGACAACAAGCACCACTGTTAAAGATAATGACGATTTTAGAATTACGATTTATCCTAATCCATTCGCTACGCAGACTACTGTTATGTTTAGCGGGAAATCTGAAATTGAATCAATCCTGATAACTGATGTTTTGGGAAAGATTGTAAAACAGCATCAAGTTGGCACGAATATTGGGGCAATTCAAATAGACCTTTCAGCTAACCCATCTGGAATTTATTTCTGTAAAATTGTTTCAAATGGGAGCGTGGTAGCATCTGAAAAAATAATATTACACTAGGTTACTTTAACCAACGCCTAACATCAACTTAAATGAACTATAAATTACTGTTACTGATTCCGATTTTACTGGGCTGTCTATCTACGCAAGCCCATGTTGGAAATCTTCAACCGGACTCCATTCCTGCTGCTATGAAAAACGGGGAGGGGCTACTAATATTCATGTCTAGTGAGGAATTAGGGTTTACGGAATCTGAAAGAAACGAACTCAGCAACGTTCTTAAAGAAGCAAAAATTAATATTATCGAGACAAAATTGATCACCACAAAAGCGCTTGGGTTTTTAGACTCAGATTCAGTTGATTTCGTTTTTATGGTGACGAGAACAAATCAAACTCGGACAACAAACGATGGACCAATTGGATTAAATGATCAAGGCCAGCAGGTTGATGTACACGGAAAGGTTATTGATGAAAATGATCCTTATTTAAATCTGGAATCGTTTTCTTATCATGCTAATGTGACCACCGTAGGTAAATCTTCTACCTCGTTTAAAGAAATTGAATGGTCGATAAAAAGTTCAGCTACTAAAAGCATGAGCTTCTGCCATAACAAGTTTAAAGAGAAGTTAGCGAAAGAATTAAAAGGTCCATTTGCAATATCAAAACCAAAATTAATAGAAGATAGAGCTAGAGGGTTTATGATCCCATATTATGCACTAGAGAATACGATCAAACCAAACAAATCCTATTTCGGAGACCTGACGTTTATGTATTCCGGAAAAGCGAATGCATTTTCTAAAGATGAAATAAGCACGATTGAGACTGCTTTAAAGGAGAGAGGCGTTAGAATTTGTAACACGGTTTCTTTCGATATGTTCATGTCTTTAACGGATATGGCTGCATCAGTGGAACCTCGAGAGGCCTGCAAAAGAACGAAATACTCAATTTCTTGTTCTCGAGAAAAGGTAGATGGAGAAGTAACAATTGCATTTATCTCGGCTTTAATTGAAGGTGCCGAAACTGAAACCACCGTTTGCAAGAACATTACTGAATTAGCCGAAATAGTTGAAACTGCCGCTCTGGGGAAAATTGAATAGAAATCAATGGTTAATTGGTTGAACTTGTGGATAATTCACAAACCAATGATGAAGTTTCTAATAATTGAAAAGGCGTTTAAAAAATAAAAGCTAACGTTAAATCAATAGGCAGTCGGGGCAATCGCTTACAGATTTAACACATGATTCATTATAACTCATAGGCTTAGGTTTGTTTCTGATTACTGGTAAGCCTTACTCTTACTTGTTAAAAAAACAAGTTTATGGATTCGTTAAAAATATTCGATGGTCTGCCAGACCCGCAACAGCACCATTTAATCACCTATGAATTAAAGAGTTTAGTTTTTGTCACTATTTCGGCCGTTGTATCTGGTTGCGATACTTATACTGATGTGGCAATGTTTGCCAAGTATAAGAGAGACTGATAACCCAATTTGTACCTCTTCCTGAAGGGAAAACACCATCACATGATATTTTCGGAGACCTTTTAGTTCTTTATGCACCGAGAGTTTCTGTGACCATTTTGTGAGTTGGGTGTCAACGGTTAGCAACATCACCTCTGGAGAGCTGATCGCTATAGACGGCAAGAGAATAAGAGGCTCATATGATAAGTTCGATCAAAAGGCAGCTATACACGTGGTTAGTGCTTGGGCACAACAAAACTCCGTGGTGCTCGGACAGGTTAAAGTAGATGATAAGAGCAACGAAATAACAGCTATCCCAAAAATACTGGAGATGTTAGAAATGAAAGGTCCTATCATAAGTATCGATGCGATGGGTTGCCAAAAAGTAATAGCAGAAGACATTATTGAACGTCAAGCAGACTATATACTTGCATTTAAAGGGAATCAGAGTGCTCTTCATCAGCAAGTAAAAGGGGCATTTGACAGTATAAAAGCCTACTCA
>JBLIOB010000385.1:0-3681 GCA_047639575.1 Parvicellaceae bacterium | reverse complement strand
GGGTGTCAAAGTGGCAGAAAAATATTTTGAATTAATATATATTATTTATAATATATGGAAGACAACATGTCAAACGGATTTGGAGAGACAAGTTTTTTTTGTATTTCTTTGCACTACATTTAAAGAATAGGATCTGAAATAAAAGGTATGGCAAAGAATCTAGTAATTGTTGAGTCACCGGCTAAAGCCAAAACCATCGAAGGGTACCTTGGGAAAGATTTTGTGGTCAAGTCCAGTTATGGGCATGTAAGAGATCTGGCCAAAAAAGGATTAGGAATTGATATTGAAAATAACTTCAAACCTGATTACGCAGTTTCTCCTGATAAGAAAACAATTGTAGCCGAATTAAGAAAGTTAGCAAAGGAGGCTGATATGGTATGGTTAGCAACGGATGAGGATCGAGAGGGAGAAGCCATTTCTTGGCACCTGTATGAGACTCTGAAATTAACAGATGCCAAAACAAAGCGGATCACTTTTAATGAAATTACAAAGTCGGCCGTAACAAACGCAATTGAAAATCCAAGAGATATTAATATTGATCTTGTGAATGCTCAGCAAGCAAGGCGAGTTCTCGATCGTTTGGTTGGCTTTGAGCTTAGTCCAGTTCTTTGGAGAAAAATTAAACCCTCTTTATCAGCTGGTAGAGTTCAATCTGTGGCGGTTAGATTGATTGTTGAAAAGGAAAGAAGCATTACTGGGTTTGAAAGTAAAAGTTCTTATAAGGTTTATGGGCAATTTATGCCTGATAGTGGAAAAAGCTTTAAAGCTGACTTGAATAAATCTTTTGACTCACTTTCTGAAGCTGAAGCATTTATTACAAAATGCTCAAACTCTAATTATTCAATTGATTCGCTCGAGAAACGACCTGGTAAAAAATCTCCGGCAGCTCCATTTACTACATCAACGCTTCAGCAAGAAGCCTCTAGGAAATTAGGTTATTCGGTTTCTAGAACCATGCAAGTTGCTCAGAAACTATATGAAGCAGGGCATATAACGTACATGAGAACAGATTCTGTAAACTTGTCCGATTCTGCTATGGCAAGCGTCAAAGAAGAAATAATAAGTTCTTACGGTGGAGATTTTGCAAACCCAAAGAAGTACAAAACAAAAGATAAGGCTGCACAGGAAGCTCACGAAGCAATTCGTCCAGCCAAATTCAATTTACACAGATTGAATGGAGATTCAGAAGGTCAAAAACTTTATGAGCTGATTTGGAAAAGAACTGTAGCCTCTCAGATGGCTGATGCCGAGCTAGAGCGAACAACTGTTCGAATTGGAATTGCAGGCTCAGCGGGATCTGTTTTAAGCGAAAAGTTTTTAGGTCATGGTGAAATAATCAAATTTGAAGGTTTCCTTAAAGTTTACCTGGAAGGGAATGATGATGATGAGGATGAAGATCAAAAGGGGATTTTGCCGCAACTAACTGAAGGTGAAAGTCTAGGGTATAAAGAAATTAGAGGAGTTGAACGATTTACTAGAGCGCCAGCCCGATATACTGAGGCAGCTTTAGTTAAGAAATTAGAAGAGTTGGGGATTGGCCGGCCGTCTACTTACGCACCGACAATTAGTACCGTTCAGAAAAGAGGGTATGTTGAGAAGTCAGAACTTGAAGGAGACGAACGAAATGTTACCGATGTTATCTTAACCAATGGGAATGTTTCCAAATTGGATCGCGTTGAAAGATATGGTGCGGATCGAAATAAATTAATTCCGACTGATATTGGAAAAGTGGTCAATGACTTTTTAGTTGAACACTTTGATAATGTGCTAGCGTATAACTTCACGGCTTCCGTTGAACAACAGTTTGATGAGATTGCTCAGGGATTGACCGAATGGACTAAAATGATCAAGGACTTCTACAACCCATTTCATAAGACGGTTGAAGTAACAATTGAGACTTCCGAGAGAGCTAGTGGAGAGAGAGTATTAGGTAATGATCCAGTTTCTGGAAAAGTCATTAAAGCCAGAATAGGTCGTTTTGGACCTATGGTTCAAATTGGAGAAACAGAAGACGAAGGAGAAAAACCAAGATTTGCCTCTTTACAGAAAGGTCAAAGTATTGACTCAATCTCAATGGAAGAAGCATTGAAGTTGTTTGAATTACCCCGTGATTTAGGTCAGTACGAAAACCTTGAGGTAGTCTTAGGTATTGGAAGATTTGGACCTTACGTGAAATACAATGAAGCTTTTGTCTCTTTACCAAAAGACGAGGATATTAGTAGCGTTGATTTGAGCCGAGCAATTGAATTAATCAAAGCTAAGCAAGCCGCTGATGCTCCAGTTGCAGAATATGAGGGATTGCCTGTTCAAAAGGGTGCCGGCAGATTTGGACCATTTATTAAATGGAACGATATGTTTATTAACGTGAATCGGAAATATGATTTTGATAATTTGACATATGAAAACATAGTTGAATTAATTGAGGTTAAGAAACAAAAGGAAATCGATAAGTTTATCCATAACTGGGAGGATGAAGGTGTTTCGGTTCAGAAAGCACGTTGGGGAAGATTCAATGTGATTCAAGGAAAAATCAAAATTGAACTACCGAAAACTTTTAACGTAGAGAAATTGACGCTAGAAGACGTTCAAAAAATGATCGAAGAGAAAAAGCCGGCTAAAAAGAAAGCAGCAGCTAAAAAGAAACCGGCAGCAAAAAAGAAAGCTAAGAAATAAGCTTAATCAATAGAATGATGTTAATAAAAGCCTAGTACGTTCGCGTGCTAGGCTTTTTTCATGTTAATTTTGAAGAAGATCAAAATAAACAGATGTCATCAATTTCAATTTACTTCCAGCCAATTCAGCAAGAATTGGTCGCTGAACTTCACAAAGAAAGTTTAGGACAAAAAATAGACATTCATTCTGAGGAGGGTTTTCCAGACTGGGAGGATTCAGATGTGGTACTATTTGGCGTTCAGGAGGATCGAGCAAGCGATTCTAATATGGGAGCATCTGGTGCGCCTAACGAAGTGAGAGATCATTTATACAAACTATATCTAGGTGGTGATTTGAAAATATCGGATCTAGGAAATATTTATCAAGGGGCCTCAATTTCAGACACTTATAAAGCGGTAGAGGATGTGATTTTCGAAGTCATTAAAAAGAATAAAATAATTTTATTTCTTGGAGGATCAAGAGATTTAGGCTTCGCAGCGTACAAGGCATTCGGGAAGCTAGAACAAACTGTAAATGTATGTTCAATCGACCCTAGACTTAATATGGGGGAGTACTCTTCGGAAGTAAGCCCAAGCAATTATATCAATCATATCATTTTACATCAACCGAATTATCTTTTTAATTATAGCTCAATTGGATATCAAACATATTTGGTTCCACCATCGGAAATCGAATTGATGAATGATTTATATTTTGATCATCATCGATTAGGACTTATTCAAGAAGATGTGAAACGAGCCGAGCCGATTATGCGATATGCTGACCTAGTGACGGTAAATATTAACGCAATTAGATTTTCTGAAATTGGATTAGAGAGAGCGGATGCTTCGCCCAATGGATTTTATGGAGAAGAAATTTGCCAGATAATGAGGTATGCGGGAATAAGTGATAAAGTTTCTTGTGCAGGTTTATTTGATTATAACCCAATCTACAACGAAACGAAATTTGGTGCTAAGCTAGTTGCCCAAATGATGTGGTGTTTTATGGAGGGAGTGAGCCATCGTAAAA
>JBLIOB010000384.1:0-3724 GCA_047639575.1 Parvicellaceae bacterium | reverse complement strand
ACAACTATCGATATTAGATGTAAAAAAGTATCTACAGAGAATATTGTTGCCAATTATCAAGAGTTCTTTGGTTACAATGAAGATGGAAAAGAATACGCTGATGAAGACTGGAACAAATTTGTTAGCGATTGCAAGAAGATAGTTGATGCGAATGGATCTTGTGAGATTGTTGTTATCGGAAGTGCATCGAAAGTGCCAACATCATCTTTTCAGAATAACCAATCATTAGCAGACAAACGAGCAGAAAAAGGCAAGAAAAAAGTAATTAAAGGCCTTAAGAAAGCGAAGATTGATGTTTCGAAAGTGACTTTTACAGTATCTGGAAAAGTTCGTGGTCCTAAATACTCAGGTGATTTCAGAAACACCAAAAAGTATGGTCCGTTCCAATACATCAAATTAAGCGCGAAATAGTCGTTTCAATTGAATAAAATTATTTTTAGCAACCCCCATTTTCGACACTATCGATGTGGAGGTTTTTACTATCTTGGCGTAGAACAAACTATTTTGGTATCAATCTTGCGTTAGTATAATTAAAGATTGAAAAACTTCTGTTGAAAGCAATTATACTCATATTACTATTTGGACTGACCAGTGGGCTAGTATACGGCCAGAATTGGGATGAGCGTACAGCTAAAGAATTTTTTAAACGTACCAACTTCCTTATGGCTATGACTGAATACCACAAGGGCATCAAAATAGACCGTGAAAACTTAAATTACAATTACCATCTTGGAATATGTTACCTATTCACAAACATTGACAAGCCAAGAGCAGCGGTTTATTTGCAACGTGCTTACGATAATCCAAAACATGAAGGCGATACTGAGTTTTATTTAGGTAAAGCTAAAATGCTAAATCTAGATTTTGAAAAAGCTAAAAAGTATCTCAATGAGTATATTGCTAATCCAGGGAAGGAAAAATACTTAGCTGAAGCTAAACTACTTGTTAAAAACTGCGATGACGCTATTGAATTAATGAAGACACCCGTGAACGTTAGTTTCAAAAACATGGGTAAGTATATCAATACTGAATTTCCCGATTATAACCCATTTGTAACTAAAGATGAAAAAATATTCTTGTTTACATCGAGACGAGCTGAAGGAAAAGGAATTAAAGAATTCGATGGCTACTACCCTTCCGATATTTACGAAGTAAAATTTAATGGCACCAATTTTACAAAAGGTAAAAATATAGGAAGCGTTAATACACGGCTTGATGAAGAAGTAGTTGGGATATTGGATGATGGATCTAAAATGTTTGTTTATCTCGATCATAATCTTGGTAGGAAAGATGATCCCTACGGAGACATCTATATGAGTGTGAAAGAAGGAACTTCTTGGAAAAAGAGAATCCTTATTGAAGAAGGTGTGAATTCAGAACATATGGAAATTTCCTGTTCTCAATCTAGTGATGGAAATACCTTAATCTTTACCAGTAATCGCCCAGGTGGTATCGGTGGCTATGATATCTACATGACGAGGAAACTTCCAAATGGAAAATGGGGCGCTACTCAGAATATTGAATCTATCAACACAATAGGAGATGAAGAATATCCTAGTCTGGCAACTGATGGTCGAACACTTTATTTCTCTTCAAACGGGCTTAAAGGAATGGGTGGAATGGATTTGTACAAAGTAAAATGGAATCCAATCACTAATAAATGGGGTAAGCCTCAAAACCTAGGGTATCCAATTAACACCCCGGACGATGAAGAAACAATTTGCTTTCCTTCTAATTTAAAACATGCTTATCTGTCTGCTCACCGAGAAGATTCTTACGGTGATTTAGATATATATAGAATCACATTTAACGATGTACTACTTAATCCAGCGTTGTTCATCACTTCTTTCGCAGACGAAGTATCTGGAGAAGTTCTAAAAGATGGTTTTGTCACCGTATTTAACGATCAGGACGACATTATTGGCGATTTTAAACCCAACAAGAATAATGGAACGTTTACTATCACGCTAGATCCAGGCGTGTACTCAATTGAAGTTGAAGTTCCTGGCTACCCATTGAAAAACATCAAATGGAAAGTTTCAGAATTCGATTATCAGGAAGGCGTTATCATGAAAACGGTTAAAATCGGTAAAGAAGAATAAGACTTTATACAATTTCTATTTTCTTTAATTCTCAGAAAAAGTAAAAGCTAGTTCAGGATCAAAATATTTTTGGCATCTTCGTACTTCAACGAAAAACCAATGAATTTAGACTTAAAAAGACCCCTTGCCGTATTTGATTTAGAAACGACAGGAGTAAACGTAGCTTCAGATAGAATAGTGGAGATTTCAATTTTGAAAATTAATCCAGATTACTCAAAAGAAACACTTACCATGAGAATTAATCCAGAAATGCCAATTCCGTTGGTTACTTCTGAAATTCATGGAATTTATGACATCGACATTCTGGATGCTCCCACTTTTAAAGATGCTGCAAATAAAATTCAGGAATTTTTAGGCGATGCAGATTTTGGAGGATTTAACAGTAACAGATTTGATATTCCTGTTTTGCTTGAGGAATTTCTCAGGGTCGGAATTGCTTTCAATATGCAGGATAGAAAGTCTGTAGATATTCAAAATATATTTCACAAAAAAGAGCAAAGAACCCTTGTTGCAGCTTACAAATTTTATTGCGAAAAGGACCTTACAAATGCACACAGCGCAGAAGCAGATACTTTAGCTACCTATGAGGTGCTAGAAGCACAACTTGGTAAATATGAAGATCTCCAAGGTGACGTTGAATTTTTGGCAGAGTTCTCAACTATGGGTATGAAAACTGCGGACTTTGCAAGAAGAATCGGAATCAATGATGAAGGAATTGAGGTCTTTAATTTTGGCAAAAATAAAGGGCGAAGCGTGGAAGAAGTTTTTAAAAAGGAACCTGGTTATTATTCTTGGATGATGAATGGTGATTTCCCTAGGTATACTAAACAAGTCATAACTGAAATTAAAAACCGATCTGCGCAATGAAAATAATATGTATTGGAAGGAACTATATTGATCATGCTAAAGAATTAGGCAATGAGATACCTTCTGAACCGTTATTTTTTCTAAAACCAGACACGGCAATCCTTCCTAAAAGGAACCCCCTATATTATCCAGAGTTTACAAATGATCTACATTTCGAAATTGAAATTGTCATTAAAATCTCCAAATTAGGAAAACATATTCAAGAGAAGTTTGCGGACACCTATTACAATGAGATTGGACTTGGAATAGACTTTACCGCAAGAGATGTGCAGAAAGAATGTAAAGAAAAGGGTCATCCGTGGGAAAAAGCCAAGGCGTTTGATGGATCAGCTATTTTGAGCAATCAATTTATTTTAAAATCTGAATTTGAAGATGTCCAAAATATCGAATTCAGTTTAACCAAAAACGGAGAAGTAGTCCAATTGGGAAATTCGGCTGACATGATATTCAATATAAATCAATTGATCGCGTATGTGTCGCGGTATATGACACTCAAAATTGGAGATTTGATTTTTACTGGAACACCAAAGGGAGTCGGTCCAGTTCAAATTCACGATAAACTAGAGGGCTTTATTGGGGGTCGAAAGATGCTAGCTGTCAATATCAAATAAGACAATTTCAAATTAAATTATCTCCGAAAACTTGATTATTCATAGCTTTATACATTAGCTTCAAATCATGATAATTAGAAAAGCTCAACCTGCTGATACCCAATCTATATTGGACATTTACATTCCATTCATTAAAGATTCCCC
>JBLIOB010000383.1:0-3738 GCA_047639575.1 Parvicellaceae bacterium | reverse complement strand
AAATTAACCCATTCGTCCACTGTTTTGGGCGTGTTAGATTTTTAATAATGGATATTTTCGAAAGAATAAAGAACAACAGAGGCCCACTAGGAATGCATGCGAAAGTATCTCATGGATATTACATGTTCCCTAAGCTAGAAGGGGAAATCAGCAATAAAATGATGTTCAACGGCAAAGAAGTGCTGACCTGGAGTATCAATAACTATTTAGGGTTTTCTAATCATCCAGAAGTAAGAAAAGTTGACGCAGACGCTTCAGCCGAATGGGGTCTTGGCTATCCTATGGGAGCTAGGATGATGTCAGGTCAAACAGAAAAACATGAAGAGCTAGAGCAGTCTATTGCAGACTTTTTGGGTTACGAGGCCGGATATCTATTAAACTTCGGATATCAAGGATTTATGTCAATTGTTGATTCGTTAGTTAGCAGACATGATGTAATCGTATATGATGAAGAATGCCATGCTTGCCTTTTAGATGGGATGAGAATGCATGTTGGAAAACGATTTATGTACCCCCATAATGATATTGACGCTTGTAGAGATAGATTAGACAAGGCTAAAAAAATTACTGATGAAACTGGTGGTGGTATTCTTATTATCACAGAAGGTGTTTTTGGCATGTCAGGAGACCAAGGAAAGCTTAAAGAAATTGTTGATCTGCGTAAAAAGGAAGGATACGATTTTCGTTTGTTAGTTGATGATGCGCACGGTTTCGGAACATTAGGAGAAACAGGTCAAGGAGCTGGAGAAGCTCAAGGAGTTCAAGCTGATATTGACGTGCTAGTAGGTACGTTTGCCAAATCAATGGCTAGTATTGGTGCATTTGTTTGTTCCACTGCAGACATCGTTGAGTATTTAGCATATAACATGAGATCTCAAGTTTTTGCAAAATCTCTTCCAATGCCACTAGTTGTAGGCGGAATTAAAAGACTTGAAATGCTTAAGGACACTGTTCACAAGGACAAGCTTTGGGAAATAGCTGATGCCTTACAAACTGGACTAAAAGATGCTGGATTTAGCCTTGGTAAAACAAACTCTTGCGTAACCCCAGTAATGCTACAAGGGACATTAGGTGAAGCAACTAAAATAACATTCGACCTCCGGGAAGAGTACTCAATATTCTGTTCTATAGTCACTTACCCTGTTGTACCTAAAGGAATGATTTTGCTAAGGCTAATTCCAACAGCCGTGCATACCTTGGAAGATGTAAATTATACAATTGATACTTTTAAGGAAGTGAAAGCAAAGTTAGAAGCTGGCGAATACCATTCTGAAGAAGTGCTTGACGCAAACATGTCTAAGTAAATAAAACTTGTTTTCTTTAAACGACTTCTTAATTGCTAGGGAGTCGTTTTTTTTTTGCGCTTATTATTCTATTGAATGAATTTGATTAGATGCGCTTTTTGTTTCAATTGGGACCTCATAAGTTTTAAAGTAAAACGCATAAGCCAATGTTACTAGGGCCAACAAAACCATCAACTTAGGAAGCAACAATCGCTTGTTTGCTCCTGGGGTTTCTTCAACTGATTCTAAAATGTCTTGATTTTCCATATCGTTCGATTCTTATATTAAGTTAAGGCCTAATTCGCCTGATTGGTTCAGTATTATGGCTAACACCCTGTATTTAATGACAAAACCCATTCATATCATTGATAATAGGTTTAGAAGATTCAAAATCAAATTTTGATCTATATCGTTCCAAGTCAAACATATATGAACAAGCGCAAAGACCATAGCCCCTATAAATCTTGCCGCTTTTAACATTTTCAGCTTCTTTTCATTCTATGTGATAGTTCTAGAGTTTTTTATAATAAGTTGTTTAATAATAGAACCGCCTTACCTCCTGCCTACCCTACTATAACCAGATAGTCGCACTTATTTTATTAGCTAAACAACTAAAGTCCCAGAGGAACGCTTGTTATCAGCAATTCACTAAGCGATAAACCTAGCTGACTAATTTGAAGTTTCATTGTTTGGATACTGGCTGTACATTTATATTTCAAAATATGAAAACATGAAAAAACTAAGCGACAAACTAGTGTACATCGGATTCGGTGTTGTTCTGCTAATGGCATTTAGACCAGCAGAAGATCCACAACCAAATAAAAGTGATTTGGAATCGATACCAAATAGTGAGATTCGAGTTACCGGAAGTGCAGATATGTTGGTACCACCGGATAAAATATCAGTAGATATAACCTATCGAGAATATTGGCATCCGCTTGATCGAAAAAAGAAATCGACTATTTCGGAAATAGAAAGTGAAATAGTAGCAGCCTTAAATGAGGCTGGCGTTAAATCTTCTGAAATAGTTGTCAATTCTGCATATGCGTGGAAACATAATTGGAATTACTGGCATTACTGGCATGATTACTATCGACATCTTGTACAAAAGAATTTAACAGTAAATGTTTCTTCTTCAAGCCAATTAAACAAAGTGATTGAAAAAATTAAAAAAACATCTATACGAAAAGAAGGAATAGTAAATATTCAATTGAACGGTTCGTCAAATGAGAACTTACAAGAATATCGGAAGTTGGTCAAAGAGAGAGCTATGCAGGCAGCTCAGGAGAAAGCGGATTATCTGCTGGGCGCAGTTGGAGAAAAAAGAGGACGATTAATAAGCATTTCAGAATTAGCCGACCCTCAAACTGCGACTACTACAAGGCAAACTAATGGATATTACGGCTACCCTGGGTATTATGGTTATGGAGGATGGGGATCTTCAACGGTGACCTCTTCTCCCAATGCAGGGATGAGTAATTCATCGGTATCGATGCCCACTGGAGGTAACCATGGCGGTTCATCCAAAGGAACAAATGATTTAAGCATGAAACCAATTAAGCTTCGGTACGAAATTGAAGCTGTATTTAAAATAAAACAATAATCATTAAAGCTCCTGGAGCAATCTAGGGGTTTTTTAAAGCTCTACAGTTAACTGATATCCACTAGAATTAGGCCCGTTCGAATAATAATCGCGGAATTCTGAAAAAACGTTCTCATATTTTCATTGTTCTTTATGCATATTCGAATAGAATCGAAAATCAATTCTTTTGGATTGATCTGAAGCAAAGAGCCTGACCAGCAAGCTTCTACTATTTGTAGAATCTTCTTTTTTTCATCCTGTTCAAAGTGTTTATCAGCAATAGAATAGTTTTCCTAAACTGCTATATTGTTCAACAGGTATTTGTTTATTATCATTTACCATAATTATTGCTTTCCATAAACAGAGACAATATCCAATGCGCTTATAATACCTTTCACCTCTTCTTCAGCCATTGCCATTACATGATGTACTTGATGTTTGTCCATCGTTTTCGCTGCATCTACCAAACCTGATTCAACACTTACAACTTGTGTTCTTGTGGTCATAATTTCTGAGACCTTCATTTCATCGTTTGTTTCTCTGGCTAAATCAGTAGCTCTAACTATACATTCAATTTCATATTCTACGCTAAGCACGGGGATCGCATTGATTCCTTTTCACTCGATCAAATCTCGAACATGTTTTACTGTCCTACTGCTTTGAGTAATAACTATTTGGCTCACCATAACTTCCGAGACTTTCATACTTCTGTTTTTTTGTGAAAATAAAAAAGTGATGGCCGTTTTGAAATGATCTAACTAAATAGCATTGGTCAGAATGGTAAATTAGTGCCGAATTCAAATGACTGCTTATGATAACTTTAAGCCGTTTATTTCATCTATATTTTAAATGAATTGGATTTGCTTAAAAACG
>JBLIOB010000382.1:0-3749 GCA_047639575.1 Parvicellaceae bacterium | reverse complement strand
GTTGAACCAACTACTGTGTTTGGACCAACATAAAAAGAAATAGAAGTCACTAAATCATTGTCGTTAATTTCGAATGCTGAACCAATATGGTAAGGATCAGATCCTAGACCTTGCGTATCCTGATTCCACCATTCTCCACTAAGTATTCCATTGTCCAATGCGTAAATAGTATCTGTTACTTCAAAGCCACCAACTTTAACGTTATTAGAAAGATCCAAATCAGTTTCATCCTGAGAAGCTGCATAAGTAACCGTGTACGTACCTAGCGCACTTGGAGTAAAAGTTGCAGCGACACCAACTGAATCAGTTACGCCTGCAGCTAAAGTAGCTATCGTATTAGATGTTCCAGAAAAAACAGAACCTGCTCCATCATTAACATCTACATCCATCAAAACGTTAGTTTGTCCGTTTAAGCCAATGTTTTCAACTTGAGTAGAAAAATCCATTGCCATAACATGGTTTAATGGCGTTTTGTAAAACTCCACAAAGGAGTTGAATGCTTCGTTCTTCATTAGAACATCATCAGAATCAATTTCCTTCACAGCAATATCATCAATTTGCCATCCATAATCCCAAGCACCTTGCCACCAAAATTCAATTTGAACAGTAGATGGACTTGCGATTATTGCAGTTGAAATATCAATATTGACAAAGTCTGGATTCGGAGTTCCTGTTTGATCTACCGTAGAATTAATTACGAAATCAGTATAGGTAGCACCACCATCTATTGTGACTCTAATAGTCGTAATATCAGCAGTCCATCTTCTGAACATTTGTTGGAACTCTAATTTCACATTAGTATAACCTGTGCAGTCAATAGTGTCAGTTAACAAATGACAATCTTCAGCACCACCACCAGAAAAGTTGTCAGCATCAGAATCTACAATCATCCAGCCATTAGCATTCGTAGCAGATTCAAGAGAAGCAGTAGGGTAACCACCAGTATGACCTACTGTTGTGTGTTTCCAATCTACAGGGCCAGATAATGTTGTGTTGGTCCAACTAGCAGGTAATCCTGAAGCAAAATCTTCAGACCAGATTACAAATCCTTTTTCAGAAGCTGATTCCGTATAGTAGGGAATTGCTTGCCCGTGGTTTTGAGCCACTTTTTGTTGCGCCATTGATATAGCGCAGGTTGCTATAAATAAAGCAGTTACGTAAATTCTTTTCATAGTTTCAGTTAATTCCGGTTAAAAATAACGATTTAGATGAGACCATACGCCCTGTTTACTATCTGGACACCTTTAGTTTTCCAGTAACGGATTGATTGTCAAGCTGAACGGTGTATAGGTAAAGGCCGTTGGCAAGTTCGGAGACGTCAAGGTCAAAGTTATGCTCTCCTGCGCCAATTATTCCAAGGTTAGTTGATTGGTAAATGCTTCCATTAATTCCTGAAATGATGATAATCGCGTTGGATTGATTTTCCATTTCGAAATGTAAATTGGCAATTTTGGAACATGGATTTGGCCAAATGCTTGAAATGATTGTGGCAGGACTATCTTCAAATAACCCTCCCCATAACTCATCGATCCCTAAAGTTGGACACTCTCTAAGTTGGAAAGTGTCTGCGCCTAAAGTCGTCTGATATACTATCAGTTGTGCGGATGGGTGTCTCATTGTTTGGGAATATCCAAAGCCTACATGGTCAATATTGAATCCATGAACCGCGTGAAATGTTATTAGCGAGTCAGCGTTCCAGATGTTATTAGGGAAATGCATCATATAGTGATGGAGTAAAAAGGGAACTGCAATAGTAGAGTTTTGAAATGGCAACACTATTGATGTGGGCACTGGCATTGTAAGTCCGTCCATTAAGGGGTAATAGTTGTTTGCCGAATCGGGCCAATATTGGTTGTAATAAACTTCTGGGCTTGCTGAGTTAATATTAGCATAGTATGAGTAACCACTGAATGCCCCTGACGCATTTTTTGGAATTTCAAATGACGATACGATTTCATACGGGTCATCTACTCCGTCTTCATCGAAATCTACAGCATCAAAAAATCCAAAGGGAAGCGTTTCGCTTTTGCTATATCGTCCACCCCAGCCAATAAGTTGGATTAGTTTGAATAAATTATTATTCGAAATGTCATCTTCAGGAATTATACTACTACCAGAAAGTATAACTGATACAGTTCCGCCACCATTTAGTCCCATTAGTAGATCAAATTTTACAACCGTATCTCCGGAAAATTTAATGGAATCCAGAAAATCGTTGTGACTTGTTCCGCCACTTGCATTTAATGAAATAAGAAAATAAGCAGAATCATTCCAACCAATATTTCTAAGGTATGCTTCTACAACCAAAGAATCATCCCAACTTTGACTTACTCCTGAGTAGTTTATTTTACTCTTACTTTCGGGATAGTACCAATATATATCTTCGATAATGAGATCTACTTCAGGAGCATCCCTAACCACGACATTATCAATATTTACTGCATTTCCTTTTCTTCCTTTGTACTGATATCCAATTTGAATAGAATCATTTTGAAAAGCAGATATGTCAATGTAATCGGTAGTCCACTGGTAGGAATCAAAATGAACTGAATCTTCGTTCCAAACGGGAATCCATGTTGCCCCACTATCAGCAGTAATATGAACAACTAAGTCGGCACTATCAAAAGGTGTAATCATCCAAAAATTGCTCGCCTTAAAATCAAATTGAAGTAATGTTTTTGGCGAAGTGGGCACAAAGAAAGTAGGACTAATTAGCCATTCATCATGTACTACGTAATCATCAATTTTAGTAATGACAGCTGACGTATCATTTGCAGTAGAGTCACCATGCCATAAAGCAATCCCAGAAGCTGTTGATGTTCCTCCAGATTGTACCGTCCAACCATTTGGAAAACTTGAAAAATCTTCCGAAAAATGCTGGGAAAAAACGGTTCCAGTAAATAAAGTAAAAAGTAGAATGTAAAGTAGTTTCATAAAAGCCTTTGAATCAAGTTAATGGAATCTAAACCATTTTACAAGTTGACTTAGGGAGAGGCTGTAATTAAATGGAATTCGGTTAATACAAAAACTCGTTATAAGGGAATCTAACCACATGGATTTTCTTTACTTCATCGTAAAGTACATCCTTTAATTCCTCAATGTTCTCTTTGTTGGTAGCTGAAATGAAAACACATTTTTTCTCATTCATTTTAGCCATCCAAGTTCGCTTTAACTCCACCATTGAAGTAGCATTAGCCGTCTCATCGTGAATTTCGTAATCCAAATGATCTGCGAATGAGTAAGCATCAATTTTATTGAATAAAACGATGGTCGGTTTATCCAATGCCCCAATGTCTTTTAAGGTATTATTTACTACCTCAAATTGATCTTCAAACGTTGGGTGTGAGATGTCCAGAACATGGACTAAAATATCCGCTTCTCTTACCTCGTCTAGGGTAGATTTGAAAGAATCAACCAATTGATGAGGTAGTTTTCGAATGAACCCAACCGTATCTGACATTAAAAAAGGAATGTTTCTAACTACCACTTTTCGTACCGTAGTATCAAGGGTTGCGAACAGCTTGTTCTCAGCGAAAACAGCCGACTTACTCAACATATTCATGACAGTGGATTTTCCCACATTTGTATAGCCAACCAGAGCTACCCTTACCATTTTGCCTCTGTTTCCTCGTTGCACGGATTTTTGCTTATCGATGTGCTTCAACTTTTCTTTGAGTAAAGCAATTTTCTGCTGAATGATCCTTCTATCAATCGGAAGAGCGTCGTGTAGGGAAAGAGTGTGCCAGTAT
>JBLIOB010000381.1:0-3760 GCA_047639575.1 Parvicellaceae bacterium | reverse complement strand
GGTTATGCACCTTGTCCACAGATATCTGTTGACAAGGTTAAAATTTATTTACAGTATTGCTCTTTACGCAAAACTTGGACCGTTAACGAGACCATTCAAATTAAAGTTTCAAAAAAGATTAATTAAAGCCATCTTTTATTGACCATGTTCGGTCTAAGCCTCTACTACTACTTTCGATCGGGCAACATAGGAACAAAAGAAAAATCTCCACATTCTTCAATCTCATAGTCGTCAATTCCCTTTTTATAGATATAATGCATGATCTGTTTATCTATTCCGACAGGAACAACCATCTCTCCACCAATCGCCAATTGTGTTAATAATTCTTTTGGTAACTCAGGGGCGCCACAAGTAACAACTATCTTATTATATGGTGCCCATTGCTTTATCCCTTTATAGCCATCGCCATATTTCAACTTTGCGCGATACCCTAATTCAGGAAGCAATTTACTCGTCTTATTAAAAAGATCCTTTTGGCGTTCTATTGAAAATACTTTTGCTTTCATTTCACATAACACTGCCGTTTGGTATCCACACCCAGTTCCAACCTCCAATACTGTATCACCTTTCTTAATATGTAATAGAGTTGTCTGCAAAGCAACTGTTGACGGATGAGAGATCGTTTGATCTGATCCAATAGGAAAAGCCGTGTCTTTATATGCAAATTCTAAAAATGCACTACTATCAATAAACACATGTCTTGGAACTTTAGCCATCGCGCTTAAAACCTCTTCCGAATAAATATCTTTCTTTCTGAGCTCTTCTATTAAAAGATTCCTCATTCCTTGATGTCGCATGGTGTCTTTCACATCACAAACTTACATCGGATAGAACTAACATAAAACAGAATTTAAACAGAGATATTCGACATTAAATGTTAATAATTAAATGATGTCCTTATATAAGGAGCGAGTTGGTCATCTACTTTTACATCACAACAAAGAAAAAGGCAATGAAAATTGGTGTAGCAGGAGCAGGACATTTAGGAAAGATTCACATCAAACTAATATCGGAGATCCCGGAATTTGAATTGGTTGGTATATATGACCTGAATCAAGAAAATTGTAAAGCAGTTGCCGAACAATATAATGTAAAGGCATTTTCAACTTACGCGGACCTATTAACAGAAGTAGAGGCCGTTGATATTGTAACACCTACTCTTTCTCATTTCGATTTAGCTAGAGATGCGATCCGAAACTTCAAGCACATCTTTATTGAGAAACCTGTAACCAACACTGTTCAAGAGGCAAAGTCGTTACTCGATATTTCGCTCGAAGCAAATATCAAAGCGCAAGTTGGCCATGTTGAAAGATTTAATCCCGCATTTAAAGCTGCACAAAGTTATTTTGAGCAACCGATGTTTATCGAAACGCATCGTTTAGCTCAATTTAATCCAAGAGGAACTGATGTTCCTGTAGTTCTTGATTTAATGATCCATGATTTAGACATTGTTCTAAATGTGGTAAAATCTAATGTTAGAAAGATTTCAGCAAGTGGCGTTTCTGTGGTAAGCGAAACCCCGGACATTGCAAACGCCAGATTAGAATTTGACAATGGCTGCGTTGCAAATTTGACTGCAAGCAGAATATCTTTGAAAAACATGCGCAAATCAAGGTTCTTTCAAAAGGACGCATATATATCTGTCGATTTCCTAGAAAAAAAGACCGAGATCATTCAAATGGAAGAAATTCTGGGAGAGCCCGACCCTTTTGATTTAATTCTGGAACTACCAAACGACAGAAAAAAGAAAATATTAATTAATCAACCGGATATAAGTGAATCAAATGCGATAAAAGAAGAATTAGAGACCTTTTATCAGTCAATAAAGAACGACACAATACCGATTGTACCTCTAGAAGATGGATATAACGCACTTAAAGTTGCCCATAGCATCATTGATAAACTAGTGACATCCAACGCTTTAAGTTAATCTCACACATTTTTCCCATTTAGATATAATAAATCTAATACATTTGCGTTTTTTTCAAAAACGTGGCAACAATGCGTTTTACTCGAAAACTAACCGTACTAGCAATGATCAGCCTTTTTGCATTCACAGGATGCAAGAAATCAAATTCTGCTGCTTCAAACCCAGCATACATAGAGGTTCAATCGTTTTCTCTAACAACTTCAAGCTCCGAAGGAACTGCCAGTCATGAAATAACCGATGCTTGGATCTATGTAGATGATCAATTGATGGGTGTTTTTGATTTACCTGCAAGAGTCCCTACACTTCTATTAGGTTCGCAAAACGTCAAAATATTTGCTGGAATTAAAAAGAATGGCCAAAACAGCGACCGAGTACGTTACCCGTTCTACACGAATTACGAGGCTATTCATACGCTTGAAGCTGACAGCACTTATCTGATTAACCCAGCTATAGTGTACTTTTCTGGACTCACCATCTGGGAAGAAGGGTTTGAAGACGGAGGTATCGCCTTTTCCAAAACCGCTTTGAGTGACACTAACTTTGTTCAAGATAATACGGCTCCGTTCGAAGGATCTAAAAGTGGCACAATTACATTTGATCCCGCAGATTTATTTTTTGAAGCCAGAACTAACGAGCCATCGTTTGACGACTTTCCTGGGGTAGCTCAACCTGTTTATCTAGAGCTTAATTATAAATCGAACATCAACTTTACACTTGGCCTATTGAATAATAACGGATTTCTTCCTGCAGATGCCCAAGTAGACTTATTCACATTCACCCCTAGTGACGATTGGAACAAAACCTATATCTCGCTCTCAGATGCAGTAAGTGCATTGAGTGCAGCAGTCACCTTTGACCTATATTTTAAAGCCGTAAATAATGGAGCAGTTGCTGTTCCAAAAATCGAAATAGATAATATAAAGGTTGTTTTTTAATATGCGTAAAAAAGCACTTGTAGCTACTTACATATTTCTTGACTTTGTCTCTGCTTCCAGTGTGTGGGTTCTATTTTACTTTTTTAGAAAAAAATACATTGAAGCCGTTGAATTTGTCCCAGACGAAAAACTTTACCTCGGTTTATCCTTAATTCCTTTTTTCTGGGTAATCCTTTATGCCGCTACCGGATCCTATAATAATGTGTACCGCAAATACCGATTAAAGGAATTCGGGCAAACATTATTCATCTCCATTTTAGGAACGCTTTTCCTGTTCTTTTTCTTAATTCTTGATGATGAAATGGGCGCGCTGGATGGTGCAGAAAGCTACAAGAACTACTACCGTAGTGTACTAGC
Source organism: Parvicellaceae bacterium (assembly GCA_047639575.1). Classification (GTDB taxonomy): domain Bacteria; phylum Bacteroidota; class Bacteroidia; order Flavobacteriales_D; family Parvicellaceae; genus JBLIOB01. The sequence goes on along the minus strand of JBLIOB010000381.1, from coordinate 538 downwards.
ATTATTCTCACTGCACTTCGTGATTACGGTTACGCTAAGACTTATCATTACTACTAGGACGGTAAAGAAAATTCACAGAAGAGAGATTGGCTTTAACACATTAATTGTTGGTGGTAACGAACGTGCCATGCAAGTCTATCAAGAGATCGAGGCTATTAAAAATTCACCAGGATATAAATTTGTTGGGTTTGTTAGCACGAATGGTGTTGACAGAGCTTTACTTAAAACCCCTTTAGAATACTTTGGAAAGTATGAGGATCTGGAAAAGACAATTATTGACAATGAAATTGAGGAAGTAATTATCGCAATTGAATCTAGCGAGCATAAGTACTTAAAGAAGATCATTGATGATTTGGAAAAGTTTAACGTTAAAGTCAAGATTATTCCAGACATGTACGATATCCTTACCGGGCAGGTGAAAATGAACAGCATCTTTGGCGCTCCTTTGATTCAGGTGAACCAGCAAATTATGCCAGCTTGGCAAATCACTATCAAAAGGCTTATGGATATATTGATGTCTTTCTTCGCTTTGATCTTA
>JBLIOB010000380.1:0-3765 GCA_047639575.1 Parvicellaceae bacterium | reverse complement strand
GCAATTGGCGCAACAGATGCTGTAAGAATAGATGCTGATCCGAAAGACCCTTATTTTGTCGCTAAACAAATCGCTGATTATGCTCAAGCCAATGGATTTGACATGATCTTAACCGGAAAAGAGACCATTAATTACAATGGAGCTCAAGTAGGCGCAATGGTAGCTGAAATTTTGGACCAACCTTTTGTATCATTAGCTAGCAAATTAGAAGTAGCTGGAAACACTGCTACATTAGAAAGAGAAATTTCTGGTGGTGTTGAAGTTTTAGAAGTAAATACTCCGTTTGTACTTTCTGCTTCTAAAGGTATGGCTGAACAGCGAATCCCGAACATGAGAGGAATTATGGCTGCTCGATCAAAACCACTTAATGTTCTACCAGCAGCGGCATGTGATGAACTTACATCAGTAACTTCATATGAACTGCCGAATGCGAAAGCAGAATGTAGGTACATTGATCCTGAGAATATGGATGAACTAGTGAATTTATTACACACCGAAGCTAAAGTTATATAAGATATGTCAGTATTAGTATTTGTAGAATCGAAAAACGGGAAAGTGACCAAAGCTGGTCTTGAAGCCGTTTCATATGGAAAAAGAATTGGCTCAACTACCGCAGTAACTTTTGGTGATATTGCGGAGTCTGAACTCGCAATAGTTGGAAATTACGGAGCAGGAAAAGTACTTGTTCATAGAGGGATAAATGACGTCAACGATCAACAATTGACTAGAATGATTGCTTCAGCTGCAGAATCATGTGGTGCGGATGTAATTGTTTTAACACAAGATCAGACTGGAAAGGCCATTGCCCCCCGTGTTGCAGCAAGACTAGGTGCAGGGCATGTATCAAGTGCAATTGATGTACCTGACACTTCAAACGGCTTTGTGGTGAAAACCAATGTTTTCTCTGGAAAAGCTTTTGCTCATATTTCGGTGAATTCTAGTAAAAAAGTAATTTCTTATATGGCTAACTCCTTACCTATAGTTACAGGTGATGATGTTGCTTTAGTAGAAGTAATAGCTTCAGACCTTGGACAAGCTGGAATTACAGTTAAAGAAAGAAAATTACAAGACGGAACAGTTGCTCCCTTACCAGAAGCTGAATTAGTAGTTTCTGCAGGTAGAGGGCTAAAAGGACCTGAAAACTGGGGAATGGTAGAAGACTTAGCAACTACTTTAGGTGCTACAACAGCTTGTTCAAGACCGGTTGCCGACATTGGTTGGAGACCTCATCATGAACATGTTGGTCAGACTGGTATTGCAATTAGACCAAATCTTTACATTGCGGCTGGTATATCGGGTGCGATTCAACATTTGGCAGGAGTAAACGGTTCAAAAACAATTGTTGTGATCAATACCGACCCTGAAGCGCCATTTTTCAAAGCAGCTGACTACGGAATTGTAGGAGATGCTTTTGAAGTATTACCTAGACTAAACGAGGCTTTTAAGAAATTTAAAGCTGGGAATAATTAGACTTAATTCACTAGCCTTTTTGAGGTTTATGAATTAAATGTTATTTTCGTAATTAATCATTGGAAAACTCCGACTTAATCTCGGAGTTTTCTTTTTATTGATAAATGGAGAAGATTCAACTGGACATTGTGGGGTTATCTTATAGTCAGACACAATCTGGGGCTTATGCTCTGGTGCTTGCTGAAAAAGATGGCAAAAGGAGATTACCTATCATTATTGGAGGTTTTGAAGCTCAGGCAATAGCTATCGAATTAGAAAGCATGGCGCCTAGTAGACCGCTTACTCACGATCTATTTAAAAGTTTCGCACAGGAATTCGAGATTCACTTAACAGAAGTGATTGTCTACAACTTGGTAGAAGGAATATTTTTCGCTAAAATTATTTGTAATCAAAACAGTAAAGAAGTTGAAATCGATTCAAGGACTTCAGATGCTATCGCGTTAGCTGTTAGATTTAATTGCCCTATTTACACCTTCGAATTCATCTTAGGTTCAGCTGGAATCATCTTAGACGATGAAGATTCTCAAGAACTTATTGAAGAAGACATATCATTAGAAGAACTGGTATCAGAAGACGGAAGTATGGACTCAGTCAGCATAGCTGAATTGGAAGAAGAACTTAAAACTGCCATTGCAACAGAAGACTATGAAAAAGCTTCTAACATCAGAGATGAAATAGATCGAAGGAAAGCTCAATGAGTAAATCGGTATTAAAATATTTCTTTTTCATTGGCGCCTTGGTACTTCTTCTTTCCTCTTGTGCAAAAGAATCTTCAGTTGAACATAAACTAAAAAGAAATTGGACAGTAGACGTAATAGATGACTTAGATGGTAACCGAATCAATCTAAAAGAAAATGGGCAATCTCATCCTTGGCTTTTTTCATATAACAAAGGGCTCGATCAAAATTATTACGAAAGAATTTATTCTGAAGGAGATACGATAGGAGGATCTTGGAACCTAATCAACGATTCAACTTTAAGTATTCAAATAATTGACCGCCAAACTGTTGCTGACAGTATCGAAACTCAATTTGGAAGAAATGGAGAAACTGGAGTTGCTCTATTTGATGAAAACGGATCCAAGATTGGCCAATTAGACCATGAAGGAAATTTCAAAGCGTCAGGCGAAAGGCTACAATTTCAAATACTTAATATTTCTGAATCATACCTAGCATTGCAAGACCAACATGCTATTTACCATTTATATTACGACTCACCCGACCAAGCTTCGTACGTTTCTTTTGAGACTATTTCACGAGGATTAATGGGGATGTTATTTTTAATTGTAGTAGCCTACCTGCTCTCCTCAAACCGAAAAGCAATTAACTGGAATCTGGTTATTAAAGGGCTTATTTTGCAAGCCGTAATTGCCATTCTGGTTCTCAAAGTACCGTTTATATCTTCCATTTTTGATTCAATTGCATTAGGGTTTAAAACAGTAACCGAATATACAAGTGCGGGAAGTGAGTTTTTATTCCAGTCTTTTGTAGATGGTGAAGAAGGTATTTCAAGTCCTTTAATAAATTTTGCATTTACCATTTTACCTACCATTGTTTTCTTTTCAGCCTTGATGAGCCTACTGTATTACTGGGGAATTCTTCAAAAATTTGTTTGGGTGTTTGCTTGGGTCATGAAGAAATTTATGAAGCTATCTGGAGCGGAAAGTTTAGCTGCAGCCGGGAATGTTTTTCTTGGTCAAACTGAATCCCCTCTTTTAGTTAAACCGTACTTAATGGGCATGTCTAAGTCAGAAATGAACTGTCTTATGACTGGAGGAATGGCAACTGTGGCAGGCGGGGTTTTGGCTTCGTACATTAGTTTTTTAGGAGGTGGAGATCCTGCGCAAGAAATTTTCTATGCTAAACACTTGCTTACTGCGTCAATTATATCTGCACCTGCGGCAATAATTGCGGCAAAAATGCTGGTTCCTGAAACTGAAACAATCAATCAGGAATTGAAAATAAGCAACGAGAAATTAGGCTCCAATTCTCTAGAGGCTATCGCTAACGGAACAACGGATGGACTTAAATTAGCTGTTAACGTTGGCGCGATGCTTCTGGTATTTACTGCTTTAATAGCATTAGCAAATGGCTTGATTGGTGGATTTGGAGACATTATAAATGTCAATGATGCCATTGCTGAAAGCACCCATCACGATAAACTATCCCTAGAAATGATTTTAGGATATATCTGTGGTCCCTTTATGTGGGTAATGGGTGTGGAAACAGCAGACATGTGGGCTGCTGGTGAATTGCTGGGGATTAAAACAGTCTCCAATGAATTTATGGGCTACAT
>JBLIOB010000379.1:0-3767 GCA_047639575.1 Parvicellaceae bacterium | reverse complement strand
TCTTTTTTAAGAATCTTTTACCTTTTTTTCCGCCAAACTGATCTTGGTAGCCGTCAGTTCTGAGGTATACAATATCGCCAGAAGAATATTCTAAATCTTGAGTTTTAAATTCAAAATCAAAATCTGTGGTTCCACCTATTGCCACCCTATCAACTTTATGTTCAATTATACTTCTTTTACTAAGCAACAGGAGAGAATTAAATGCTCCTGAAAATTTAAACGAAGATTGTATTTTATTGTATTTGCATAAAATAATGTCCATCCCATCGCTCGCCTGGAACTTATCACCCTTCTTTTTTAATCTTTTTAGCACTTCTTTATTTACTAAAGAAAGAATCTCGCCAGGATCAGATTCCCCTTTTTCAATAATCACTTGGCTTATTGCATTGTGACAAAGCATAGAAATAAATGCTCCAGGAACACCATGACCTGTACAATCTGCTACTGCGAAATACTGATCATCACCTCGTTTAAAGCACCAATAAAAGTCGCCAGAAACAATATCCCTTGGCATATAAAGCATAAAATAATCGCCAAGTTGTCCTAAATCATGTTTTTCGGGAAGTATCGCTCTTTGAATTTGCTCAGCATATTGAATACTGTCATGTATATCAGTATTGATTTGCTCAATTTGGTCTTTCTGCTTTTCAATTTCTGATTTCTGATTCGTTAGCTTCAAATTAACTGCTCGCTTTCTCTTGTTACCTAACAGCAGAACAACTCCTAAACATGCTAGTACTAGGGCAACAATACTAACTCCACCGATAATCAAATTATTCGCAAAATGCTTTTCCTCGCTAAGTGCCGCATCAATCGTTCTTAGCTCGTTGAGTTGTACTATTTCCTTATCTAGGTTCTTAGCATTGTATTTTGCCTCCAGGTCCTCAAAGCTGCGCATATGATTCTCTTGGCTTATCAATTGCTTTAAGATGTACATGCTATCTCTATAGACAAACGCATTCTTATAATCTGATAGCTTTTCATAGGTTTCATATAAGCCCTGAGTTGCATCAAACATTTCGCTTTTAGCTTCAATTTCACTTGCTAGATCTAACGATTTTTGGAAATAGATTATGGCAGATTCGTAGTCTTCAAACCCTTCATAATAGAGGCCTATGTTATTAAAACTTTGCGACTCACCTATGCGATCTTTTAAAATCTGCCGAACCATAAGTGCTTTATGAAAATGAATCAATGCCTTTTCCGGTTGTTCTAAGTAATAATAGGCAATCGCAATGTTATTATTACCGTTGGCTATTCCTGTTTTATAATCTACTGCTTCAAATATTTTTAACGCTTTTTGATAATATACCATCATAGAGTCAAACTGAGATGTTTGTAAATAATAATTGCCGATCCCGTTCAATATATTCCCATAAGAGTGGCCTTTCGCACCCAATTCATCTGAAATTCGTTTTGCCTCGAAATAGTATTCTTTTGCTTTTGTGGTATCATCGAGATTGAGGTACATATACCCTTGATTCGTCATTGGGATTGTACTTTCGATCAATAGATTGTTCTCGATGAATATATCCGTTGCCTTTTGATACTCTGCTAACCCTTCAACGATCATTCCATTGCGCTGATACGCGTTTCCTAATGCAACGTGGACATCACCAATTGATTGCACTCCAAGATCATACTTTTGACGAATCTGTAGGGCTCTTTTTAACTCAACTAGACTACTCTCATATTTTCTTACAGACGAATAATAATCTGCTCTAAATACATAGGCAGTTGCCATCCCCTCTTGATAACTTTCAATTTCAGATAACGAAAAAATCAAATTGGCATATTTGAGCACAGAATCATGTGCTTCAGCATTTGACTGTACCTCAGTTATTGCAATATAGGTGTCAATTAACTCTATCCCTTGTGGATGTTTAGCTAATTCAGAATACAGACTATCCAGCTTTGTTGGGCCTAATGACCACAGACTAGTAGCAACTAATGTTAGGAGAATTACAAGAATGTATTTCATATTTCGATTCCTAAAATACAAATATCATCCACTTGATTATAATCTTTTCTCCAGGAATGAAAAGCATCTAAAAATAATTTCTCTTTTTCTAACGTGCTAAGTCCAGCACCTTTAATAAATAGTTCTTTCATTCTTCGTCTCATGAACTTTTTGCCTTTTTCCCCACCAAATTGATCTTGAAACCCATCGGTTGACATATAAATGGTATCACCTTTATTTACTTTTACTTTTTGAGTTTTGAATTCAAAACTATCTGGAGTGGAACCAGCTATTGAATACATGTCTGCAATATATTCATGAAGCTCATTCCCGCTATAACAATACAAAGAATTCATGGCTCCTGCAAACGTAACCGACTCCTTTTCTTGACATATAATTACCACATCCATACCATCCTTAGTTGAACTGCTTTCAGCTTTCAATCCTTTCTTAATTTCAATATTTGCTCTTGAAAGCAGCTCTCCAGGGTCCGTAATTCCCTGGCCAACAATATGATCCATCACGTTTGAACACATTATTGAAACAAACGCACCTGGCACACCATGTCCTGTACAATCGGCAATTGCGATCAACTTCTTTCCGTTTACCTCTTTTGCCCAATAAAAATCTCCTGAGACTATATCCTTTGGCATATACAATAAGAAGTAATCACCTATCATATTTCTAAGAATCTGATCTGTAGGTAAAATTGAATTTTGAGTGTCGGACGCGTAGCGAATTGAAGCTTTTATGTCATTATTTTGCTGTTCGATATGTTTTTGCCTTAAAAACAATTCTCTTTTACTTTCTATCAATTGTGTATTTACTAGACGTGTTTTCTTGCTGGTTAATAAGAGAAAAATACCCATAATGAGTAAAACAACAATGGCAATTGATACACCATAAACAGTAACATCTTTCCAAAATAAACTTTCTTGCTGTTCAGTATTAATTAGCCTCTGATGATCAATTTCTTGCAGATTTTTTTCTGTTTTATATTTTTGAATTAATTCCCTAATTTCTTTGGTGACATTATTATTTCTAATTGAATCTTTTAAGATTTCCTTTGCTCTTGCATAATTAAATGCTTCCTCATGGTCTCCAACTTGGTTATACGCTAATATCAGAACTTCATAAGTATCAAGGACGTGGTTTAAGTTTCCCAATTTCTCCGCAACTACCCTACTTTTTTCATTATAGAAAATCATCCGATCGAGCTGATTCATGTCTCGGTATAGCTCAGAAAGATTATTGTAGCAGGCTTCTAAATTTTCGTTGTCCTTATGCGACAAATAAATTTTCTCTGCATTAAGAAAAAGCTCCTCGGCTTCGTTAAATTTTCCCTCTCTTATTTTTATTAAACCAATATTTAAGTAACTCCCGGCTACACTTACAGAATCTTTTAATTGTAAATCAATTACCATGGACTGTTCATAGTAGAAGATGGCAGAATCGTAAATCCCTTGAAGGTCAAAAATCACACCTAGATTATTTAAACTGAAAGATATGCCTGTTTGATTGTCTGCCTCCGTATACAACTTAAGCGCTTTGTTATAGTTTACGTTGGCTTCCGCCCACATTTCTTGGTAATCATAATTTATTCCAAATTGATTATAAGTCACCGCTTGCTTTACTTTATCCCCCATCCTATCTGCCACACGCAGTGCCTTAACGCAATATTGGATGGACTCATCATGTTCAGAAACAGACGAGAAAATTCTGGCCTTGAGTAGCAATAGATCAAACTCTAATTTCGAAAAGTTTGATTCTTTTAAAACTATCAATGCTTGATCGGTAGCTACATGCG
>JBLIOB010000378.1:0-3807 GCA_047639575.1 Parvicellaceae bacterium | reverse complement strand
ATCTCAATATCTCTTATTATTTGATGAGATTTCCGCTGTAGAGATCTATGACGAGCAAAAGTTAAAAAGTAAAATTGGTGAAAAGCACTTCGCTCAATACAAGAAGCATCTGCATTCGAAAGTATTGGAGACCCTCAGGCAATACCACGCAGAACATTCTGTCGAGGCTAGAATAAGTGCGCGAATCCAAGATTATAACATTCTTAAAGCAAAAGGACTAAACCAGGATGCTCAAAAAGCACTGATAAAGGCGCAAAAACTGGCCATTGCTAACCAGCGAATGGCTGATGCGATGAAGATCGGAAAATATGAAGGAGAGCTAATTAAGGAGTCAGATGATGTGAGCCAACTCGACAGACATTTTGTAAATTATTTAGAAACAACTCAACAAATTCATGGGGCAATCCGTCAACAAATAGATTTAGAAAAAGTCCATGTCTCCATTGTAAAATGGCATAAAACATTGGAGTGGGTCCGCAGTGATGAAGAGAAGCTGGAATTAGAACAGATCATCAAAAGCTCGGTACAGGTTCAGGTTATTCAGGAAAATAAAGAGGCGGAATCACAGCGGCAATATATTCATGGTTTACGCCATTATTTTCTCGGAGAATTTGAAAAAAGCTATCGTTCGTTTAAGCGTCAACTTAAGATATATTTATCCGAAGAAAGTCTAAAAGAGGAGGAGATCAATTTTGTGCGGTGCGTGGGAAATAATGCACTGCTCTCACTATTTACTGGAAATGACAATTTCAAAAAGCACGATCAACTCCTCCAAGAGTTAAGCCTAAAGAATGTAAGTGCCGTGCATTATCAATCTGTATTGAAGATTTTATTACAAACGATTTTCTTTTGTAAGAACAAAGAATATCAAGCGGCTTGCAATTGGATTAATCGCCATGAAAAGGAGATCAATTTATTTGATCAAGAAGTGATGGACTTGAACTCGTCCTATAACGAGTTTACCTTGATGTCATTTTATCGCGTAAATGCTTTTCTCTCCAACGGAGAACCAAAAGAAGCCTTAAAAGCGATCAACAATTACTTAAACAATGCGCAGAAGTCGTTAAAGCAAGACACATATACATTAGCTCGAATTATCAATCTATTAGTTCATATTGAATTAGAGAATTTTGATTTACTAGAGTATGAGCTAGGAGCAACAGAGAACTACCTAAAGACTAAAAAAAGCATTCGTCCATTTGAGAAAGCATCAATTCAGTTTGTTAAAAAGGTGGTCCAAGATAATTCCATATCAGGACAGCAATCCCACTTGATGTTCTACCTAAAAGAATTAAAGGAACTGGAAAAATTAAACTACGAGCATGTTGTTTTTCAGTTCTTCGATTTTACCAGCTGGGCATCGTCAAAATTGGCGAGAGTTCATGTTTAAGCTCTTTAACATATACTAGTGAATAGTCAGCTGTTGTTTGAAGAAAAGATACCGTTCATTGAAAATATCGTTTGGACGCAATAAAATTGACCTAATTTCGTCTTTGAAACGATGAAGATGAAGGCGATTTGGATTGTAGGCTTGATGTTTTTGGCTGTTGGGGCAATGTCCCAAGAGAAATTTACTATTAGCGGAACAGTTAAAGATGGAGACACTGGTGAAGATATGATCGGTGCAGATATTTTAGTAGAGGGACAACCTGGAGTGGGCACCACCAGTAATGATTATGGGTTTTATTCATTAACTCTTCCTTCTGGAAAGTACCGAATTCTCTATTCATATTTTGGTTTTGAAACGAAGACCTTCGAGGTTGATTTAACAAAAAGCGTCAAAAATGATGTTGAAATCAAGTACAAAGTTGAAGAGCTCGGAGAAGTAGAAATCACGACTATTAAGGAAGATGATAACGTTACCTCCACCGAAGTTGGTGTAGAGACGATCGATATAAAACAAATCGAAACCATTCCTGTATTATTTGGCGAAAAAGATGTGATCAAAACAATGCAACTACTTCCGGGAGTTAAATCTGCTGGAGAAGGAAATGCAGGTTTTTATGTTCGAGGTGGCGGGGCAGATCAAAACTTAATCTTATTAGATGGAGCACCAGTTTACAACGCGTCTCATTTACTAGGCTTTTTCTCAGTCTTTAATTCAGATGCGCTAAAGAACGTGAAACTTTACAAAGGAAGTATTCCTGCGGAATATGGCGGGCGACTATCTTCAGTTATGGACATCAAAATGAAAGAAGGAAATCAGAAGAAGTTTCAAGCGGATGGTGGAATAGGACTGATCTCTTCTCGATTAACATTACAGGGCCCTATTAAAAAAGATAAAGGATCATTTATCGTTTCTGGAAGAAGAACTTATGCAGATATGTTTTTAAAACTGTCTAAAGACTCTAGTTTAAACCAAAGTGTTCTCTATTTCTATGATCTGAATGCAAAAGCTAATTATAAGTTAGGTGATAAGGATCGAATTTTCGTTTCTGGATATTTTGGTAGGGACAATTTTGGGTTTTCAAACGTCTTTAGTTTTGATTGGGGAAATGCAACTGGAACTTTACGATGGAACCATATTTATGGAGATAAACTATTTGGAAACACCAGTTTAATTTTCAGTAATTACAATTATAAAATTGGATTTGGTGAAGGAGAGGATCGAACGTCATTGGGTTCTGTAATTCAAGATTGGAACGTGAAAAAGGATTTTGATTATTTCGCAAATGAGAATAATAAAGTTTCTTTTGGGGCGAATGTCATCTATCATACGATTAAGCCTGGCGAGATCGAAAGTACCGAGTTCACTGCAGCTGACATTCAAACAAACTATAGTTTAGAAAGTGCATTGTACCTTTCAAACGAGCAAAAAATCGGAACCAAGTTGAAGTTGAATTATGGGTTGAGGTATTCAAACTTCACTCAATTAGGGCCAGGAGACATATACTCGTATGATGCAGACGGAGATGTTGCAGACACTAGTACTTTTGCTAGAAACGAAAGTGTAGTTTCTTATCATGGTTTGGCTCCGCGATTTTCAGCGAATTTCAAAATTGACAGCGTAAGTTCGATTAAGACTTCATTTGCAAGAACCTATCAATACTTGCATCTTCTTTCTAATACCACTAGTTCATCTCCAACAGATGTATGGGCGCCAAGCAGTATCAATGTAAAACCTCAGATTGGTGATCAAATTTCCCTTGGCTATTATCGAAATTTTAATGATAACGCCTTCGAATTTTCTGTAGAAGGATATTATAAGAACCTTCAAAACACCATTGATTATAAGACCGGAGCAGAAGTAAATTTCAATCCAACCGTGGAAGGTGATTTAGTATTTGGTCATGGCCGAGCATACGGATTAGAGCTTTATCTGAAGAAGAAAAAAGGGAAGTTTACAGGGTGGATTAGTTACTCTTTAGCCAGAACGGAAAAACAGTTTACAGAAGTTAATGAAGGAGCTTGGTATCCTGCAAAACAAGACAGAACGCACGATGTTTCTTTAGTGGGGATGTATAAGATCAATAATCGGATGGATGTATCAGCAACCTGGGTTTATTATACTGGGAATGCGGTAACTTTTCCAGTAGGGAGATATGTAGTTGACGGTACTAGTTATAACCTATATTCAGATCGGAATGGAGATCGGATGCCAAACTATCATCGTTTAGATTTTGGATTGACTGTGAAATCAAAGCCCTTCAAAATGGTTAAGAACCCGGATACAGGAGAAGACCAAGAAGTAGAAAAATTCTGGAATTCAAGTTGGAATTTTTCCATTTACAATGTGTATGCTAGAAAGAATGCATACTCCATAGAGTTTAGACAAAGTGAGGTGAACCCGAATGTGACCGAAGCGGT
>JBLIOB010000377.1:0-3820 GCA_047639575.1 Parvicellaceae bacterium | reverse complement strand
CGATACCGTTTGTGGCAGGTCAAAACTAATTGCAATATGTTCTTTGGCCGGATTAGGAGTCATCCGCACCTCTACTTGACTCCTGAAATCCTGAATATCAACATTAAAATTGCATAATGAACCAGTCATACATTCGAATAAAGTAACTCCATTCTGAGCATAACAATAAAAACCTTGAGCACCATCAAGAATTTGTCCATTTCCTAGAAAAACTCTCCTTGATTCCCAAATCCATAATTCGCCAAATTTGCAATTCCCTCAATGTAAACCTCATTCATGTTAGTATCTGCATAAAGCATCTTATGATATTCCGTTCCAATTAATATTGAATCAATCTTCTGAACTGTTCTGAAATAAGCTAAATATCCAAGAATGGTATCTCCTACTCCCACATCATACCCAATCATTAGAGATTCTAGAGAACCAGGTCCTGATTTATTGAAAATTTGAGCTCCAACTTGGCGATAATAACCGGATAGGTTGTTAAAATCAAATTCAGCAGTGCAACCTCCCATCGGAAAGTTCTCCTAATTCTCATTAAAGTGACCTCGAGCCCAAATCTCCTTATATATAATAGAATCTAACAAAGTATCACCGGCCACGTAATAAACTACGTTATTTTCATAGGAACAGTGATCACCTAAAAAATAATTGATGTTCAAACACCTCCATTCCGGATCATTTCCAAAATAATCAGGCGTTTGTGCATTTGCCGAAAAACAAATCAAAATGGAACTCAGAACACATAGAAAAAAGCGAATCATAAGCCTTAATATAAGTCAATTAGAGTAATTGCAACGCTGCAAACACCAGCAATGCTTGGACACTTATGGCTCCGTCAATTAGGCCAGAGTAGTATAACTCTGGTGTCTCTTTTTTTACTGAAAGGATTACCACCATGGTAAAACCATAAGAAATTGCAAGTCCCGTAATTACTTGTGCTCCATAAGGCGCAAACATGAACGTTAGTGCGCCTAAAGCAAGCAAAGCGACTGACAAATTTAAGCTTTTACTTACCCCTAAAACCTGCGGGATCGTTCTTTTGCTAGCATGGTCATATTTTAAATCTCGCACATCAAACGGAATCGTAATCGCAATAATAAACAGCAGTTTTTCAGCCGACACAAATACCATATCCGAAATTGAAAAATCTTCAACCCCGTTCATCCACATTGGTAAAAGTCCGCATAAAAATGCCCAAGAAATTCCAATCATAAATATTTTCAATCCGGGAATATCTCGCAATCCCATTTTAGAAAATTTTTGCTTTTTTGCTTTTTTCTTGTTCCTTAAAAATTTCAGCGAATAAAGCAGACTGATTAAACCGATTGGAATCAACCATAAAATTTGGTTGGTTGTTAGCAAGGTTAATCCCAATATCAAGGATACGACCCCAGATGCTAAGACTGTTAAACCCAAATAAAGTCTATTTCCGACTAACCAGTTTTGACGTTCGGACTGACTTGATTTTCGATCAGATAATTGCAAATAACGTTGGAAACAATAAGAACATAGGGTACATGCAAAAACGAACCAATAGAAAGAAAATGGCACGTCTAAGTTTAATTCTTGGACGGTGAGAAACGCATAGCAGGCTGCTGCAAATGAAATCCAATAATTACTAAATACAAAAAATTTGAATACGTCTTTAACGATTTGCACTACTTAGCAATTACATCAGCTAAAATTCCAGCCGCTGTGCCTGCAAGAATGCCATAAAAACTATTCATGAGCCTTTTAGAGCGGCTTCTTTTTTGGTAACCTATTACATATTGTTCGTTCGCTAAAAACATAGGGTCTGACGTTTGACTTGATTTTATTCTCGGTCTAATTTTAGCGCCAATTAACGGCACTACAAATGGGACTAGCATAACCATCATACTTGGGGGAGCTCCAAAAAACCGAGCTTCATTTACCTCCGTATCCGGGTCATCTCCTCCATACGTGTCAAAAATATAATGGCCTCCAGCAATAGCAGCCCCAGCGGCAAAGAAAGGCCAGCCTTTACTGTTTTTATCAGAATCCGCCTCTCCATATATTAACATTCTCATTTCATCAACGGAGTACACGTTACCTAGCATGGTGTCTTGGTAATACACAATCGTTTCTTTATTGGCTGCAGTAAATGAATACACTCTTAAGATGTCAATTTCCTTTATAAATCGGTTCTTTTTATTTGAAAATTCATATTTCAGAAACTCCCCATCATTCTCTTTAACAACTCCATCTATTACTTTACCATTAAGTAATAGAATCGTGCTGTCTTGAGCATAACTTCCCGCTGAAATAAATAGGACAGATAGAATAAAGAAGATGTTTCGTATGTTCATGGGTACCTCCATTAATTCAAATATAACAATCTAACGAGGTTGAAGGTAGATAATGTTTCAAAATTGTCATTTATAATGACCAATCCACATTCTGTTTTGACCTATATTTACGTCCACGAAAAAAACAAGTCAAAATGGTAAACGAATTTGCAGCTAGACATATCGGCACAAGAGCGAACGATGTAAAGGAAATGTTAAAGGCAATGGGCGAAGAATCAATCGACTCATTAGTAAACAGTACAATTCCATCTGAAATTAGATTAAATGGTGATTTAAATATTGCTTCAGGATTAACTGAAAGGGAGTATTTAGACCATGCAAACGAGCTAGCCGCAAAGAACAAATTATATAAGTCTTACTTAGGTCTTGGGTACTACGGAACGCTTATACCAAGTGTAATTCAACGAAACATATTTGAAAACCCAGGTTGGTATACAGCCTATACCCCTTACCAAGCAGAAATTGCTCAAGGAAGGTTGGAAGCATTATTGAACTTCCAAACAATGGTAATGGAGTTAACTGGGATGGAAATTGCCAATGCATCTTTATTGGATGAAGGAACTGCCGCTGCCGAAGCCATGATCATGTTTTACAATACAAGGTCTCGAGCATCACAAAAAGAAGGCAATAATAAATTTCTAATTAGCAGTGAATGTTTCCCTCAAACAGTGGATGTTGTTTCCGCACGTGCAGTTCCGTTGGGAATTGAAGTGATCATTGGAAATCACGATGATATTGATTTGGACGCATCATTTTTCGGAGCGTTAGTGCAATACCCAGGGAAAAATGGTGAAATCGTTAATTATGAAGGATTCGTTAAATCCGCGCATGAGGTAGAATGTAAAGTTGCGTTTGCGGCAGACTTAATGTCATTGGCGTTAATCACACCTCCTGGTGAATGGGATGCAGATGTTGTGATTGGAAACACGCAACGATTCGGTGTACCAATGGGATACGGTGGACCACACGCTGCTTATTATGCGACTAAAGAAGATTTTAAACGACATATTCCTGGAAGAATTATAGGAGTTTCTCAGGATGCTTCTGGCGAAAGAGCGCTAAGAATGGCGTTACAAACAAGGGAACAACACATTAGAAGGGATAAAGCAACTTCGAATATTTGCACAGCTCAAGCATTACTAGCAGTGATGGCAGGAATGTATGCTGTTTATCATGGGCCTGTTGGAATTCGAAATATCGCTCAAGGGATCAATAATAAAACGGTTTCATTAGCAAACGCTTTGGAACAATTAGGGCTCATCATTGCATCGAAAAACGTATTTGACACAATAACTGTGACCAATGCGCCAAGCTCTGTTGAAGCTATCGCATTAGCAAATGAAGTCAACTTCAGATATACAGCTAGTGGTGTGTCAATTTCAATTGATGAAACAACTGAAATAAAAGACTTAAATCAAATTCTAACAATTTTTGCCGAATCGCAAGACAAAACTTCTGCTCAAATTACTTCAGTGGATTCTAATAGTATT
>JBLIOB010000376.1:0-3823 GCA_047639575.1 Parvicellaceae bacterium | reverse complement strand
CCGCTTTTTAACCCTTGACCTTTAACATACAATTCAATAGTTCCTGATTCATTTGTTGCTTGCACTAGCACTACTAATTTTCCACTAAACAATTTCATGGTTGGTAAATGAAACATTTCTAAAGAAGTGGCATCGCCATTACAAGATGCTTTATAAGTTCCTTTTCCTTTTACACTAAAACTTAATTGATTGGTTGCTAATGGACAAGAAATTCCGTTTTTATCAACCAATGAAACTTCAACATAAGACAAATCTTTTCCATCAGCTTTTATTATTTTTCTATCTGGATTTAATACAATTTTATAGGGTTCTCCAGCGGTATGTATTTCTTTTTCTGCTATTGGTTTTCCGTCATCATCAAAAGCTACGACTTTTATAGTTCCTGTTTCGTACTTAACATCCATCCACATTAATCGGTATCTATTTTGTGGAGTAGCATTGTGCTTTTTCTGTATGCCCATACTTTTCCCATTCACAAAAAGCTCTGCACTTTTATAATTGGTATATACAAAAACAGGCGTTATTTCTCCTTCTCTTCCTTCCCAATTCCAATGCGGCAATATATGTAAGGTTTCATCTTTAGTATTCCATCTGCTTCTGTATAAATAGAAACGATCTTTAGGTAAACCCGCTAAATCACTTATTCCGAAATATGAACTACGTGAAGGCCATACTTTATCATAAGGTGTTGGTTCTCCTAGATAATCAAAACCAGTCCAAACAAACTCTCCAATTACCCATGGTTTGTCATCTTGTAAAACAAAATCATCATCTGGCACATTCGACCAACTACATGCTTCTAAATCGTACGAAGAACTTTGAAAGTCATCATATTGTTTCATTTTTTCTTGAACCACAGGAAACTTGTATATACCTCTAGAACTTACTGTGGATGCTGTTTCTGAACCCAAAATAAAACCTTGTGGAAAAGTCTCATACGCTTCCTCATAAAGATGTACTCTATAATTAAGACCTGGCACATCTAACAACGCCCCAAAACCAGATTCCATAGTTGCTTTTACTCTATCCATACCTACAGTTACTGGTCTGGTTGGGTCTTCTCTATGAAAAATATCTTGTAACCACTTGGCGCGTTTAACACCTTTTTCTCCCCATTGATCTGGAACTTCATTACCAGCACTCCACATGACAATTGAAGGATGATTTCTAGTGGCTTGGACTAAATTAACAATATCTTTTTCTGCATAGTCTTCAAAAAAACGATTGTATCCATTTTCTACTTTTGGTAATGCCCATTCGTCAAAACTTTCTGCTAAAAATAGGAATCCCATTTCATCACATAACTCCAACTGCTCAAACGAGGGCATATTGTGCGAGCTACGAATCGCATTACAACCCATATCTTTTAGGATGGTTAATTGACGACGTAATGCTGCTTTGTTTACAGCGGCACCCAATGGACCTAAATCATGATGTAAGCAAACGCCTTTAAATTTCCTTACTTCTCCATTTAAACTAAATCCTTTATTGGCTTCATACTTAATATCTCGAATTCCAAAGCGTGTTGAAGTTTCATCCTTCAACTCATTATCAACAAACAATTGAGAAACTATCTTATATAAATATGGGGATTCAGGACTCCATAATTTTGGATTTTGAACCATAATATTTTGATCAAATTCATTTCCTAATTGAGTCGTTGATTCTTGAGAATTAATTTTTTTACCTGTTGAATCAAAAACGGTAGTAATTAAATGTAAGTTTTCTCCAGAAGCGTTGGTTTTAATATTCACTTTAGCAACTTCTTTACTAATAAGTGGCGTCGTAATAAAAGTTCCCCACTGATTTATGCTTTCCTTATTTTTTACAATAACGCTCACTTTTCTATATAAGCCTGCACCCGGATACCAACGAGAAGCAAACTCTTTATTTGTTAGTTTAACAGCCAGCGTATTTTCTCCATCTTTAACAAATTCTGAAACATCAAAATAGAAATAACTATAACCATAAGCCCATTCGCCTACTTTTTTACCATTTAAATAAATTTGAGGTTCACTCATGGCGCCTTCAAAAAGTAAAAGCACTTTTTTATCTTTTATATTCTTAGGAAGGCTAAATTTATTTCGATACCAAGCGGAACCAATATGAGGTAATGCACCTGTTCTACCTGTTTTTTCTGAAGCAATACTTTCTCCGTTTTGAACAATAGCTACACTTTGTTTGTCAACTTCTTTATCAAATGGGCCATAAATAGCCCAATCGTGAGGTACGGTAACGGTTTCCCACTTAGAGTCATCAAAATTGATTTCAAAAGCATCGTCAAAATTTTCTTTTTGAAATTTCCAATTGGTATCTAATTCTTTAACTTCTCTTGTTTGAGAAAAAGAAACATGTATAAATGTTATAAATATAAGAGGAAAGTATCTCAGTTGTTTCATATTAACTCTGCTTAGCTATTAATTTCTAGAACCATTCCAATCTTTTATAAGAGTAGGAGAGATTAGGCACAGGTTCTATTTTCAAGTCCTGTAAGTAAATATCTTTTACGAAGTCTTCTTCTAAAAACTTGCCGCCTAACATCTCTAGCTTCTGTTCAACTCGCGTTTTTTTGAGGCTTCTCTACACTAAGTAATTTACTCTTTTATACATCTAATACAAGCTCCTGACCCTGGTTCCTGTATACTATATCCCTCTTCGTTGAAATAGAAAAAAACCTGCTGATTTGAAAGCCATAATAGAGCACTAGAGCCATTGTTATACCAAACACCATCTGCTGAAATAGCTCCATAAAGGCTTAGATTAAAGCCATTTGGACTACCATAGTTCGAGTTTACCTGCCAACTATTTTCATTAGATCGCAAATTCCCAACCGGTGAATTAGGATTCTCAAGTCCATTAATTAATATATTCCAATCTTCATTTGTAGGAATTCGCCATCCTTGTGGACAGATGTTATAGTTTCCTGAAACGACAGGGTAAGAATAAAAATAAGTCGTTGGGTTGCCATCCACTTCTGTGTAAAGATATTGTTGTTGATAATTTTGATACCAGAAACTAGATGAAGTCGATTGTGTTAAATTTGTGCCATCATTAAATCGTGTTACTTTTAAGTTTTCTGCCATCCACTCTTGGGTTCCTAAAACTATTGTAGCATACGTGTTTTGATCAATATCGTTAACACTACCTGTATTAAGCGGTGTTGTGAACTGCAAATCGTCGTTCCACTCACTATAACCTGTGCCGATAGCATTGGTGGCATATGCACTATAATAATATGTAACTCCTGGTTGAAGTTCTGAAAAAGAAGCGTTAAAACCGCCTGTATTCGCCCCATTTTGAGTTATAAGATTCTCACAACAATCACTATTCAAAACCAGCCCATCAACCCATTGACTCAAAATAACCCCTGTTTCAAGAATATCAGAACCACCGTCATTAGTAACACTATTTTGATATATTGCTACACCATTATAGGTTAAATTCGAATGATACCCTACCTCTACTGTTGGCGCAGTCACCACAGCCTCTAAAGTAGTAAAAGACAATACTTCACCATATCCAGTACCTATTTCATTCACTGCAAACGCTCTAATATAGTATATTGTATTGGCCTGAAGCCCTTGCACCGTTTGCGAAAAACCAAGGTTATTACAGTTTGCGCCACTGCAATTATAAGCAATATAATTTCCTGCTGTTTCGATGGTAAGGTTCGAATTTGTTCCCCAAATTAAACCCTTAGCCGTTAAAGCAGAACCTCCATCGTTAATAAAGTCACTTTGTATGGAAGAACCTCCAGAAAAGACTGTTGAAGCAGTTATTTGACTAGGCATAAAGGTTTCTAGAGTTGGTATAGCAGCTTGTG
>JBLIOB010000375.1:0-3826 GCA_047639575.1 Parvicellaceae bacterium | reverse complement strand
TCTCATGTTTTGAAAAATTTTTCTAATAAAGAGTTATCGCCATGGTATAGCGTTTCCGAGGTTGGAGCAAGTACGTTCTATACGCCAGAATGGTCTTTTCCACAGCCAGCGTTACGGGCTTATGTGAGAGAGTAAATTATTAATGAGAATGATCATCACCATCTTCTGGATCAGGTAAAGTCGGCACGTAGTCGATTTCAATTTTCAAATTACGCTCCAATATCTCTACTAGATTAAACACTCCAATTTTCTTCGCAATGATCTCATTATCCTTATTTAGTAGAAATATCTGAGGAGTAGAGAAGATGTCATAAATGTCTCGGAAGTTTAAGCTCTGAAGAGTTGTAGTTTTTTGTTCTACGATATATTTTCGTGCATTAGAGTTAATTTCTGGATTGTCTGAAATATTGATCCAATCCAAATCATTTTCCCTAATGTACTTCCGCCAGTCCTTATTCTCTAATTCAGTGTTGATACCAATTATTTCTAAACTGATCTTTTTAGTCTTAAGCTCTTTGTAGAGTTTTTGAAGTTTTGGAATTTCTTTTTTACAATGACCACATCCTGGGTCCCAAAACACCAATACTTTATAATCAGTTTTAATATCTCTAATATTTACCCACGTTTTTTCAGTACTGTCTTGAAGAATTAGGTCAGGAGCTCCACCTTTTTTGAATAACGTCAATCGGTTCAATGTAGTAGCTCGATCACAAATCTCTTTTATTTTGTCATTTTTATTTGCGGATTTAACTGATTTTTCTTTTTTCTTTATGGACGCATTAGCCACGCTAATAGCGGCAGTGTCTCCTTTTGATTTCGCCATTGCAAGACTTTTTTTAGCTTTTGCCAAAGCCTTTTCAGCCTTTAAGATTGCTTCAACCTTTTGATCTTCCAACCAAAATGCTCTCGTCATCCCTTTATCATTACGACAATAATACTTCAGCGCTATTCCCACGAATACAGCGTCCATTCCCATTATTTTACTCGTTTCGTATTTGTAAGTTAACGTGTGAACAACATACTTGAACAAGTCCGTGTTTTCAGGTAACTGATCAATCATTTTGTACGCTTGTACTAAAATAGAATCAGGATGTTGTACAACCACTTTCTCAAAAAAGTATTTCATTTTCTTTGCAAAAATGGGCGTTCTTACTATTCGTTCGTCTTTCAAATGGTAGTTGGAAAAGAAATTATTCTTGTAATAGTGATATCGTTCTAGCTGCTTTGATGTATCACCTTGAAGTTCTTTGGGAACCACTACTTCAATGCTCATATCGATAATAGCACCGAACAACTGATCTTTATGATTTGCCGATAATTCTTGCTGGTGCGCTTTTACTTCTTTATCAATGTTAGCTAATTTGTCTTTTGATTCTTGATCCTTCTTACCTCGTAACGGACCAGCTTTATCAGTCATGCTATTTAGAAATTTGAAATAGCTGTAAAATGCTTTATTCTCATCAGATTTAGTCACTTTCATGCTACGCACAAAATCAACCGTATCAGTTTCGAGTTCAACCTTAGTCTCAATTCCATTTAATATAACTTCAAAAGTTTTAGGTCCAGGAAGTACAACAGCATAAACACCCCCCTTTACTACGTCTCTTTCGAATTTAACAACCCCATCAGATGACTTTACTGTGTCATAATAGTAAAGTTGATCACCGAAATAATTGGCTAAATAAACATCTTGATTTGCCGCTAGTCCTTTTACTTTGAAAGTGTAAGAGAATTTTTGAGCATTGACGCCCAAACAAATTAATGCAACTACTAATACTAAAATCAACTTCTTCATATTCCAATTTTAAGGTTTCGTTCTCAAAACAAACGGCACCAAGGGTTTTTAGGTAGACTTACATCTATATTCCAAATAACGCACCAAAATTATAAAAGCAGCCTGAGTAAGCTACTATGAATCGTTATTTAACAAAAATTTAAGAAATAAAATTCTTAATACTAAGACACCGCTATAGCATTTCTTATGTGTTTTCGAATCATTCTATGTTGAATTAAATAGAACAATCCGTAAACTAAAACACCAATAACTAATGTAAACCAGCCTAATCCAAATCCTAAATTTATTTCTAATTCTTTCTGGAACTGTAGGTCGATAATCCATTTTATTAGCAAAACAACCGGGAAAGAAATGATCAAAATCAAAGCGAACAGTTTGTTAAATTTTTTCATCACCACCCGACTTACAGTCGAGTAACTGTACCCTAAAAGTCCCAAGAGGTTCAATTCGTAGCTAGAACTTACCAACATAAGTTCTGCATTCTGGATGAATGTAAGGAGAGCAAGGAGAACAATTACTAGCGCAACAACCAATGTTATTGGAAGGAGAACATTCATAACTTCCATTACTTTTCCACCTTTAAGTTTCTCTAAATTTGTTTGGTAACCATTGTTTTCGATGAATTTAGAAAGTTCTGGGTTCTTTGCATTTAGTGTACTAATCACAATTCGATTTAACTTGGCTTTGTCTCCTTTTCCATATTTGACATTTGCTTGATCTAAAAATGATTTGGGGACAATGACGCCATCAGAAAAACGATCTGAGAATGCATAGATTCTAATCCCTAGCCATTCTTTATGTCCGACTCTAACACGTGGCCTCAAGGCCGCCATTAGCTCACGGGTTACTTTGGGTGACTTTGAAGCTTCAGCAATTCCGAAATTGTAAATATTGAAATAAGTAGTGGGCACGATAACAGGAATAATCGAATCCCCTTCTTTCCAGATCCAGTCTCCGTTTCCTGTTTCAGCTAAATCAATATATTCATCTGGAATTGAAATCAGAGGAACCAGGGTGTTGAACTTGGAACCTGGAGCCACTTCGGCTTCAACGAAAGATTCAAAACGGTTAGACTCCACAGGAGCGACTCCAAGAATGTAAGGTAGTTTTTCAATTTCTAAGATTTCATCAGCTGTGAAATTGCCATCTCCAAACATGGAAACTTCCTTATTAACAACTAGAAAGTCTTTCCCCATCAAAGCAGGGGAGGCTAGTACACGGTTTAAGTCCAGATATAATTGAACAGCAAGAAGCATAATGACTAAACCTATAATGCTTCCAATAATGGAAAACCAAAGTTGATGTTTCTTATCGTGTTTGAAAACTAACTGACCAATCATAGTTCTATAATTTGGTCAGTAGATAGACCATAAGTTGGTCCTAAGGTTGATATTAAAAAACCAGCCTTGTTTTCTTCACATGCTTTAAGAATAATTTTTATAGCAATGTCAATGTTTCCCTTATCTAAATGGCTAAAGGGTTCATCTAAAATTAAGAATTCAAATGGCTGCAGCATTGCCCTGATAATTCCAATCCGTTGTTGCTGTCCTTGGGAGAGTGTGCCTGCTAGTTGATTGGTCTGTGGTTCTAATCCAAAATCTTTAATCAATTGAATCAACTCTTCTTCAGACTTGTGCTTTGTTAGTTCATTTTTAATCTTCAGATTGTTTAAGGCACTTAGTTTAGGAAACAATTGAATGTTTTGCGGAAGAAAGGAGATTTTGTTTTTGCGAAGAACGGTTTTGTTATTGGTTGAAATGTTACTCCATTTAATCCCATCAACTGTAATGGACCCAGAATAATCTAGTCTAGATCCGTAAATAAAGGAAATAAAAGAAGTCTTTCCTTTTCCACTTGTGGAAGAAAGTAAATAGCTTTTATTTGAATCAATAGAAATTGAATTCCCCCATACGCTGCCTGCACCGAGACTCGTTCCTTTTAAAGGATCGGGGATTACATTATTGAATTCAAATATCAATCAAGAGTTTTTAGAAAAAATCAACTTTTCCTGATTCAAAACCATAATATGCA
>JBLIOB010000374.1:0-3848 GCA_047639575.1 Parvicellaceae bacterium | reverse complement strand
AGTTCGAATCAGCACAAAGAACCTTAGCCGGAATAGAAGTAGTTAGTGTAATTAGGAAGAGTCAGATTGAAGATTCTAAGTCAACAACGTTTAAGACATTTATCTCATTGGTCGGTCTTGATCCCCCTAACGGGAGAAATTGCCCACGAGATTGAACTAAGCAAATAACTTGATTCTGCCGTTGTATTTTTAGAAAAGGGCAGTTCTTATCCCTAAAGGCTCTTTTCTTCTGTATAAGGCTTTCAATAAAGTTTTTGACCGCTATTGGATTAGCTCCCAGGAATCTTCAATGGGCCTAATGCCCAGATAAGCGTATATCATAGAGGTGGTTTGGTTGGGTGTTAGATAAAGCCCTTTTTTCGAGTTTAATTAACTCCTTTCTGTTTAAAAGAAAGGGTGTTTCATCTTCCCAAAATTATGACGTGAAATTAAGCTGATTTTGGGAAGATAAAACACCCTCTTAAGTCAATAAATTCGGGCATTTAGCAAAAACACCATGGGCAATTTCTCCCGTTTGGGGGATCAAGACCTTTATTGCGAGAGCATAAAAAACCGTGGGGCAATTTGCTATTAAACCGTTAAGTTTGGATTATGTCAGCTAAACACGGATCCGATTGTATCTACCACCTTAAAATACATTTAATTGGAATCAGTCCCATGATATATCGCCGATTTCAAATCAAAGGAGACACAAACATTGCCGAACTTCATTACATCATCCAAATTGTGATGGGTTGGCAGGATTTACACCTGAATTGTTTTCGGATTCGTACAAAAGAGTATGGTGTTTATCATGATGGTGGCATCATGTTTTCTGATAACCCAATAAAAGTTCTACTTGCTGATCTCAACCTCCTAGAAGGTGAGAAATTCAGATACGACTATGACTTCGGAGACGATTGGATACACGAATTGAGGATAGAAAAGATTGTTGAACCAAATGCTACTTTCAATTATCCCAAATGCACATTTGGAAAATTAGCTTGTCCACCAGAAGATGTTGGAGGAATATACGGCTATGAGCAATTTAAAGAGAAACTGAGGGGCCTCCAATTTGAATTGCTTTTCAAGTTGGCTGAAATTGTTTCCTGCCAGGGGGAAGAGGATTCAATCGAGGCACTTCAAATGGTGAAAGAACTCAGAGAATTTGTAGAATCTTCTCAAGAGGAATTGATGGAAGAAAGCGTGGGTTTTGATCCAGAGTTATTTAATCGCCGTGAGGTGAATCAAAGATTGAAAAAACTGTATCAAAAAAAGGGTTCTTCAATTTCTACGCTCGACAGCAGCTTTTGGGAAGCTCGTTTCGACTAAAAAAGTGTATTAAATAAACCTAATGGTTTTTATGATACGTTTTGTATTTTGTCAATTATGAATGCAGCCATTTTCGTTAGGGTATCCAAAGCAAGCAAAATCCCGTTGCTCAGTTTCTTTTTACACTTTTAGCCGAGTTTGCCAGGCTAGAAAAAGAAACTCTGAGGGAGCGGATTGTTTCAGGGATGGAGGCTGCAAAACGAAACGGCAAAAAAATTGGAAGACCAAAAGGCAAATTAAAGAATGGAGAATATTACCTACAAAAATATAGTCCTGTAACCAGAAACTTGAAAATGGGTATAAGCCTCCGGAAAACGGCGAAGATTTGTCAGGTTTCAATCAATACTGTTCGCAAGGTGAAAGAAGCTCTTGATGATAGCCATCAAAAATGAATCATCATGAAATTTAAAATCCAACTGGTTACCGAGGATCCATCTACAAATTTAAAGTCCACCAAAACTTTAACATGTATAGAAAAAAACTCATGCAATCTTGAAGAAATAGGTTTGTCCTTAAAAGAGGCCAAGAATACTCTGGAAGCGCTTCAAACGCATCTGATTTCAGGACAAATAGAAAAATATTTAGAAGAGTGGGATCAATGCAATTGTTGCGGAAAGTCGCGTAGAAAAAAAGGACACCATAAAATTGTATTTAGAACCCTTTTCGGAAATAACGCAATTAATTCTCCCAGATATTATCATTGTAAGTGTGAGAAATCACAAGCAAAAACGTTTAGCCCTCTATGCAAAGTATTTAGTGAATTGGTTTCTCCTGAAAGAGGATACCTAGAAACAAAGTGGGCATCAAAAGTTTCATTCCAACAAGCCGCTGATCTAATGAATGATATACTTCCTCTTGATAACAAAGTAAATGCTTCATCAATTAGGAACCATCTGGTTAAAACTGGTCGGAGAATGCAAGATGACTTGAAAGAGGAAAAACATTTTTACCAAAAAGAATTGAATCAATCTGAGGAAACGTACCAAAGATTCTCAGTGGGTATTGACGGTGGATATGTTAGAAATTGGGACAGTAAGAAGAAGCACTTTGAAGTGATTGCCGGAAAATCGATTCCAAGTCAGGGAAAAGATCGATTTTTTGGATTTGTAGATACTTTACCGGACTCAAAGTCAAAACGAAATCTGTTCGAAACCTTAACAAGCCAAGGACTAAATAAAATTAGTGCCATAGACTTTTTTTCTGATGGAGCGGAGAATCTTAGGGCGATACAATATAATATCTCTCCTGAATCAGCGCACTATCTCGATTGGTTTCACATCACAATGAAAATTACCGTCCTTAATCAATATGTAAAAGGGATCAAAAAAATAGGTGAGAAGATCGGAAATGAATTAGAACGAGATTTAACTAAAATTAAATGGTATTTGTGGCATGGGAACTTATACCAAGCTACATCATTACTTGAAAATTTCTCAGAGACGGCTGAAGAAGTAACATCAGATTATGATCATCATAAAAACTTTAAAAAACTGACAGCAGAGTTTGAAACATACATCAACAGGAATAGCCGTTTTATAACAAATTATGGGGAAAGGTATAGAAATAAGGAAATGATATCGACAAGTTTTGTTGAATCAACTGTAAATGTTCTGGTAGCTAAAAGGTTTTCCAAAAAACAACAAATGCAGTGGACCAAAGAAGGCGCTCATTTAATGCTCCAAACAAGAGCAAAAACATTGAACAATTCGCTCCAGGACGAATTTAAAAAGTGGTACCCAAAAATAGAATTGGAGTATTCAAAAGCGGCTTAATTGCCCCACGGTTTTTTATGCTCTCCTTTATTGCAAGGTTTTAAGAGTAAAGTACCTATTTGCTTGCAATTAAAAACACACGATAAACACAACTTTTTAACACAATCAATTGAATCTAAAGGATTGTCTGACTTTGTAAGGATCGACTAACTAACTGGTCAAATGGAATGTATTTCTATGAAATAATCAGCACTGAAAATGGAAAAGGATCGATTGGTAAAATTGTCATTTCAAAATAATATTGCCGAGAATTAAAGCTAATGCCTCTCAAGTTATGGAAAGTTGTTGGACTACTAGTTGTGAATTTAATCCCATTACGGCTCCAACATCAATTTAATTGTCTTTAGCTTTTGCCCGTTAGTAACCAAGGAACATAAGTATATGCCAGGAGTGTTTCCGGTCATATCAATTTCAATTTGAGCTTGATTGCTGTCAACAGGCGTTTTCAAAATCAAATGACCAAGAATATCTGTTACAACTACTTCGTTAATTCTTATTTCTGAGTTAAAATCAATTATTGCAAGATTCGAAAACGGATTTGGAAAAGATCCTAAGGTTATGTTATTAATTTGCTGTTCAGTTAAGCCTATGCTATTACATCCTAAGTCAATACAACCGAAACTATCGGTTCTAAATAACCACATGTCTTGAGACAGCCCTGCATCCGGGAAGACCACTCCAATGCACAACAAACTTTTATCGCCTAGTTCTTCAACATCATAAATATAATGATCATTTAAACGTTTATCTGGTCTTCTTTGCCAT
>JBLIOB010000373.1:0-3868 GCA_047639575.1 Parvicellaceae bacterium | reverse complement strand
AACTTCAATGTAATAGACTAAGTTTCCAGAGAGTAACTCATTGCCCATATTATCTTTGCCATAACCTAGCTTTTTGGGTATCCAGATATAACCTTTCTCCCCTTCCTTGAATTTGGCCACACCTTTAGAGAAACCATCAATAAAACGTGGAATTGTTTTCTCGCTATATAAGAGCGGTTTTCCTTGTTTCCAGCTTATGTCTTCTATTACCGTTCCGGACTCGTGAAAACAGATGTATTTAACCTGAGTAGCCTTTCCCTCCATATTCTTCAGCGACATTCCTGAAGGGTTCTCTACAAGCTTTATAACTCGAATGCCTTTATACCGAGTATCCCAATTTAAATTTGCAACGTCACTGGAGTCCTGTGCAATGCACTGGCCAGCTGAACAAAACATAAGCAATCCAATCAAGAACTTCATCATCAGTTAAAATTAGGCAAAAAAAAGACCTGCTAGCTTTCGCTAACAGGTCTTTCATAAAGTAATTCTAATCTTATTGAACCATCGCTTTGAACTCTGCGTCTTCAAAGAATTTCACAAACTCTCTATCAATTCCAGCTTTAGCTTTCAATGAAGGATCAGCAGCAATTGCAGCTTTTAAGTTAGTAGCCATCATTTCTTTGTTGTTAGTTCTTGCACCAACAACCGCTTTCAAATAATGTCCAATTCCTGTTGTAGCTTCAGAAGACCCGTCAATTGCAGCAACTGCTCCGTCTGTATCTCCATTTAAATACTTCGCTAGACCCATATTGAATGTTTTGTAATCTCCCATCTTGTCAATAGCAGAACCATAATCACCCTTTTTAATATACACTAAACCTAAGTTGTAGGCACACTCTGGACCAGCTGAAAGACCTTCATTGAAAAGCTCTTCAGCTTTTGCAATATTTCCTTTCATTCTAGCAATAGCACCTAAGTTACATTTGATGATTGGATCATCTCCAAGTCCAGCAGCTTTTTCAAACTGTGTATTTGCATCTTCCATCTTGTTTTTTAACATGTAGATGTAACCAACATTGTTAGCGGCTCTCCAATCTTTCGGATCGATTTTCTCTGCTATTTTAAACAATCTTAATTTTTCATTTTCATCTTCTACTAAAGTATTAGCAGTAAACAAAATCTCTTCTATCGTTAATGAATCTGGTTTCGCTTGAGCCCATTGAAGTAACTCTTCATCAGTCAAACCATTTAAGTCATAACCTAAAGCAATTTGAGATCTTCTTAATTGTGGGAAGATATCTTTCTCAAGAAACTTATAAGTATGAGCTAATGTTTTGATTTCAGCTTCTCTTTTCTCTGGAGCACCATTCATTTCAGCAACTGAAACAATAATGTTCTTATCCGGATGATCAGATGCTTGAATTAGTTTTTTCAAACCAGCCCAATCTTCACCTTTAGGCATCAAGTTATAGAATGCATCTTCTTGTCCAGCTGGATAATTAGCTTTCTTGAAAATGTTCACCATAGCCGCCTTAGCACTTGCTGCTCTATCTGAAGCAAGACCTTCGTTCTTTTCTAATCCACCCTCTGGAGAAGCGTAAGACATAATGCCAATTTGCTTCATTACGATTTTAGGATTAGCCATAGAAGTTGCAATCCAGTTTGTTAAATCAACAATATCTTGATCTTTCAATTCAGGGCCTCTAACTACTGACCTACCTTTAGCATAGTTGATTACAGCATTTTCTGTATGAGAAGTAACTCTTACATAATTATCCGTACCAAAAATTACTTTGTCATCATTCATTAATAGACAAGGAGTATGTATTACTCCATCAGCAATTTTATCAGTAATGATTTCATCTTTTACTTTAGTTCCTTTTTTTGGAAGGACTTTAACTTTCAATTCAGATGAAGCATATTCACCACATGGACAAGCAACTGCACTATTATAAGTAAATGATTTCCCTGCTTTAGGAACTACAATTCCATTTCCAGCAGCTTTCTCGCCTTTGAAATATTCAGTTTTAAACTCTATTTTAACTCCGGCATCATCAATTAAGAACGGTGTTAATTCAACAAGCATTTTTTTGGGCATTCCTTTTTCAATGAATTTTCCATTGATCCGGATTTTGCACGTATCATTATGCTGTTCAATTGGGTTTGGAGTTACGGTGTACTCTATATCCTTAACAGAACAAGAGGCAGTAAAACCACCTATCAACGCAGCAATTACAACAACTTTTAGGTTTCTTCTTTTCATTACTAGTTTTTATAGTTCAATAAGTGCTGCAATAATAGCCAAAGTTTTTAACTCTTACAACACTTCAAAAGGTTATCATTCTTGAAATGCCTGCGGCAAGCATGACTGAATTAATTGTTCTATTTCTAATAAGTCTTGTGGGTATCGGATAAAGTCGGTTTTCGAGGTGTCAATAACCAAGGAATTCAGGTCCTTATGAGCCGAAACATATTTTAAATATCCCTTATTAATTTGATCTAAATACTCAATAGATATAGAATGTTCCATTTTTCGATCTCTTTTTAAGATATTCGAACGTAGGCGATTAACATCTGAATTTAGATAAACATACAAGTCTGGCCTTCTAATTTTTGAAAACAAAACATCATAAACTTCCTTAAACAAGGTAAACTCTCTGGCTGACAACGAATTTTCAGCAAAAATTAAAGATTTCTCAATAAAGTAGTCTGAAATCAACGGAGCATCTTGTTCTAAAGCCACTTTTAATTGATTAAACCGATCCAATATAAATCTCAGCTCAGTTTGGAAACCAACTTTGCTGGCATCTAAATAAAAGTCATGAAGGAATTCATTGCGTTCAAACTCCTCCAATAAGAGGTTGTAATTCCACTTTTCGGATAATGATTTGGCCAAGCTAGTTTTCCCTACACCTATATTTCCTTCAATTACTATAAATGGATATTTACTCAACGATTTTTGTTTCTGATGAATCTGCGCACAAATCTAAAAGTTCTTCTATAGTCTTCCCTATGATTGGATGAACAAATTTTGGAATCAGGTCATTCAGAGGTAACAACACGAATAATCTTTCATGAAGTCTCGGGTGAGGGACAGCTAAATCCGACATTTCAATTAACTCATCATTATAAAAGAGAATATCAATATCAATACTTCTATCTGCATAACCTTTTTCTGACCGTATTCTTCCCATTTCATTTTCCAATGATTGAATTCCCGCCAAAAACAAGGTTGGATCTAGGTCCGAACATACCGCAACGCATGAATTATAATAGCTGTTAACAGAATTGTATCCCCACGCTGGCGACTCATATATAGGAGAAGCTTTTGTGACCTCAGCCATTGACCGAATAGCTTCTATCGCTCGTTCAATATTAAGCTTCCGATCACCTAAATTACTTCCTAACCCCAACAATATAATATTCGCCATAACGGTAAAAGTACGTTTCTAACCCGTTGTACTCAAAAAATACCATTCGTGTAGATTGATCTACATAACGAATTCATGCACGTACATTTGTTATAATTAATCACCTTAAATCATTAAGTCCATGAGATCATTTTTTAGAACATTATTAGCCGCATTTTTGGCTTGTGTAGTCGTAGCCGTTATAGGCGGAATTGTAATTTTCGCTGTAGTTGTAGGAGGAGTAGCGAATGTCTTTCAAGGGCTCGGAAGTCAATTTGATGGTAGTTCAATGAAAATCGAGAACAACTCAGTCCTTCACATGAAGTTGGACGATGCTATTTCGGAAAGAACGTATACAAACTTCTCTCAGACCAGTTTTCAAATACAAAGTACGATTGGTATTGATGCGATTAGAGCAGGTCTAGAAGCCGCGAAATCTGACGATAAAATTAAAGGAATCTACATTGACATCAGCGGGATTAGTGCGGGAATGGCAACTCTTGAAGAAATAAGAGTTG
>JBLIOB010000372.1:0-3910 GCA_047639575.1 Parvicellaceae bacterium | reverse complement strand
AATGCTGGAGTAGATCTTAAACCAAATACCTGAGAAGATACTTGATCATCATAAAGATCAAAGCTTCCCGTTAAATTTCCATCAATATTATTGAAGTGTTCGATAGATCCGTGTTCACTCCCAACGAACAATTGCGTTTCTCCAGCCGTATTTTGAAAAAATCTAGGGACTGACATTCCAATGCTGGTTCCTAAATACTGAACTCTAACAAAGCCAAGACTGTCTGTTACTTTGCTAAAAGAAGGGCTGCTCGTGCTGTTGTTTTCGAAATAATTCAAATTCCCATTTCTTTCACCTATTACAATGTCTAGATCACCATCATTGTCTAAGTCAATTAATTCCGGTGCCGCGTGTAATCCTACATCAATCGTTATTGCATCAACATCAGTCATTTGAGGAATAAGCAAAACAAAGTTAGCAGTGTTTCCAGCTCCAGCTGTATTCGTGAAGTAGTGCAACACGCCATCATAATCACCAATGATCATGTCATCATCTCCGTCACCATCTAAATCTCCAAAAGCTGGCATCATGTTCTTTTCGATTCCGGAAGTTGAAAGGCCCATGTAATCTGTAGTGATTAGAGTGAATATTGGGCTAGTAGCGGTTCCAGTGTTTTCATACAATGAAACCGATGGCAGATATTCATCAGCTGTTAAGTCGTACGCACCAAAGTTAGAAACAAGCAAGTCTAACAAGCCATCGGCATTATGGTCGAATAAAGTAGGTGTTGACCCTGTTCCAACATCAATCATTTCGTCCTGAAGTAAGTCACTTTGTTGAAATATAAAATCTGGGTTTGAATCCGTACCGTTGTTAATGTAATAATGAACGCTTCTAATATCTTCGCTTTGATTGATTGTGTTAGGGCAGACTATAAGGTCTCTTTTGCCATCATTAGTAACATCTTCATAATAAGCAGCAGGGAATATTTGGATGCTTATTGGAGTGTCGTAGCTAGGGAATGTTGTGTCTTGTGAGGTCATAGATGTGTTTAAGTTCACTCCTGCACTTGAATTATTAAGCATAGGCATATTCCGATAACTGATATCACCGATCAATATATCTTTTACACCATCACCATTTTCATCTAAAGTAAGAACTGTTGACCCACTGTGCGCTGCGCCTCCTTTTTGCTCTATTAAATCTGCTCTAATTAACCCATTGTCAATAAATTCAGCAGGCACACCTAAATTAGAGTTGTCGCAAGTGTCATATAGTAAAAGAGCGTTGTTGGTGAAAGATTCTGTAAAATGTCCCCAACAATTGTTCATGAGTCTAAAATCTAAACTGTCACAAGTCCCAAAATTTTCAATAGAATAATTTCTGTGGTATTCTACGTTAGCTCCAAAAATGCTAAATGTCACAACATCCAAATCTCCATCTCCATCAATGTCATCTATTGATGGAATATCCGTAGAGCTAACATAAAGGTTAAGTAATGTGGTGTTATACATTGACATTACAAGGTTGGTCGTTAAATCGAATTCAACGTTGCCAGATGTTCCTATATTCCTATAAATTTTAATTCCACCAGTGGAGTATGCCCAAATGTCCTTCTTTCCATCACAATTGTAATCTCTGAGTAAACACCAGCTTCTAATATCCGTAGGGAATAATTTTTGATATTCTGGGGCGTGAACATAATCTGGATTGCCAATAGTGCCTTGATTAATAAAGGTTAAGATCTTATTGTCAGTTCTGTCAAATACAAATATATCATCGAGAAAGTCACCATTTAATTCGATAGTAGAAAATTGCCCTGAATTAATCCCACTTGCCCAAGGGTAGCTAAGGTTCCCGGCTCCTTCATTTACAGGAACACTGTCAACAAGGTCAAATTGATACTGTTGTCCATAAGAAGAGACAACTAACGAAAGTGTTAGAATTAAATAGAAGTATTTCATAAGCTTGGTACTACTGACGTAAGTATCGACAAAAAGATTGCTTTCTAGGTTAAAAATAAACCTTTGAAATTGGAATCCAAAATCTAGTTTTACGCTCATTAAAATTAATGTTGTTAATAATCAATTGAAATTCTATATTTGCACCCCCAATCTCGAACCTTTGTAATCACGAAAAGGATGAAAAGGTTAGTGTGATTGGTGATTAGAACGAATTAAAAAATAAAGAATGCAGAATAAAGCTGCCATTTGGTTATTTACCATTTTATTGGCGATTGCATGTCTATACCAACTATCATTCAGTTGGGTTGTAGGCACAGTGGAGACAGATGCGAAGATTAGTGCAGAGACTAAGCACCTAGATGTAAAGGATTCATTAATGAATCTTTCACCTGCTCAATATTCATACAAAATTGGAAAGAAAGAAATTCTTTTCGGTGATGAGACCGGTGTAGATAGCATTGGATTGGCAGAATTAAAAGATCATTTCGAGCAAGAGTATTTAATCAATATTGCTGATAAAGGAGTGTATCCATTATTAGGGGAGTATGGTCATTCGTATCAGTATTGTAAAAATCATCAGTTAAACTTGGGGCTTGACCTTCAGGGTGGAATGTCGGTAACGTTAGAAGTTTCTATGCTAGATTTAGTAGAGACTCTCGCGGGAAGGCAGGCGCAAAGCCAATCCGTTTTTATGGATCCATATAATGCTGCCAAAGCTGAGTATGAAGAAACGAACGGAAATTTCATAGACATCTTCAAGCAAAAATGGGATGAAATTGATGCAAATCAAAAAATGACTCGGTTCTTTTCTGTAGGATCCAAAGATTTGTTTGATGATGATTTATCAAATGATGGTGTAGTTAAAGTTCTGAAGGAGCAAGCGGCAAGAGCTTTAGAGAAAACCGAAGAAGTGATCATGGCGAGAATCAACAAGTTTGGTGTATCTCAGCCTAATGTTTCTACAGATTTCATCAATGGTTTGATTCATTTAGAATTACCAGGTGTTAAGGATGTTGAGAGAGCAAGAAAACTTATTATAAGTACTGCGAACCTTGAGTTCTGGGAAACTTCTGAGCCAAATGCGATTTATGAAACCAGTTTAAATGCTGTCAAGAAATACTTGTACAATCAAGAGAAGCAAGCTAAAGGTGAAGAGGTTTTAGAATTAGATTCTTTAATGGTGTTTGACACAGTATATGCTCCGCTTTTCGATTTAGTAACCGGGGATACGATTAAAGATTCAAATAAAGTAGTTGTTTTGGATCTTGCTAATCCGATACTTGACTCAGTTAAACGGCCTTATACTAAAGCGGAAATAAATGATATCCTTACAGAAAAGTTAGCAGATGATAACCAGTGGGATAGATTGATAAAACCTTCGCCTTTTGGTCTTCGTTCTGGAATTATTGGTGATGTACTTATTAGTGATACAGCAGAAGTAAACACATTTAAGGATGATCCAAGCGTACTAAGTTTGATGCCAGCGAATACGGAATTTTTGTGGGGTTATAAAGGTGTTCAAAAGAAGGGTGCGGATTTCCGAACTATAGAACTTTATTCTATTCAAAAGAATTTTGATCGTAATCCTAGATTGGACGGTGACGACATGGCTTCAGCTGATTACTCAGTTGATATGGAGAGTAGTGGATGGCAAATTAATATGATCATGACAAGTCACGGAGCAGATGTTTGGGAAGAATGGACCGAAAAAAGAATCGGAAAGCCAATTGCCATAATCATGGATGATGCAGTTTATTCAGCTCCAAACATTACCGTGAAAATTTCTGGAGGAAGCTCTAGAATTAGTGGTCGTTTTACTCAGGATGATGTAAAGGATGTTGTAACTGTATTGGAAGGTGGGTCTTTAAAAATTAAGCCTAGAATTATTGATGAAGCTAAAGTTGGTCCAACACTAGGACAAGCTAATATTGACAGTGGATTTCTGTCGTTTACGATCGCAATCATCTTAGTGCTTCTTTATATGATCTTCTATTACGCTAAAGCTG
>JBLIOB010000371.1:0-3946 GCA_047639575.1 Parvicellaceae bacterium | reverse complement strand
AGTTTCCAGACTGTCCTGCAATTCCTCCTCCTAATCCGGCTGCAGTTGTGTCAACATAGCTTGGTAGTTCGGAAATGTCATCTAAATAGGCCACATGAACAGCTGCAATTGCACCAGCAGAAGAGCCGCCTATGAAGATCTGATTCGTGTCGATTCCGTAGTTATTACCATTTTCTCTAGCGTCCTTATAGAAGAATCTGATTGCTGCTTTCATGTCATGGAAAGCTCTAATTACGGACTCTGTAGCATCAACTGAATCTGGTCCTGGAAATGGAATTCCATCCATTCCAATTCTATATTCAATTGAGGTACATACATATCCCATTTTTGCAAAGTCAGTACAAATGTCTACAACATCAGTAGCTTCTTTGGATCCTCCAATAAAGCTTCCGCCATGCGCCATAATTAATAATGGTCTAGAAGTTTCAATATCCCCAGTTCCTTCGTAGACATCAAGTTCTAAAGATTGAGCAGCTCCTGCTTGATTAATATTATTACCATACGTGATGTCAACTGTAACATCTACTGATGGAAAAATTTGATTGACATATCTGTTGCCAGAGCATTGCGCACCAGCTGCAATCGTAATTCCAATTAAGAATAAAGTAAAAATGTGTTTCATGGTTTTTCTGTGTTAAATGTTTAATTAAAAGGCATATGTAACGCCTATTCCAGGGATAAGGGCTTTGCTTTTCCAAGTTCCGCCAAAATTCGTTTCAATATTTGTAGCGGTTCGTTCAGCTCCTTCGATGTAAAGAAATGAAGCGTCTATCGCTAGTCCATTTTTAAAGTTCATACTTGCTCCACAAGTAACACCTAGTTTATTACTGCCAGGTGTTTCTGGAGTGATAAAATCATCTTGAACAGGCGTCATGTCGTAATAAGCTCCAGCCCTAACAATGATCATGTCATTAATTTGATATTCGCCACCGACTCTAAAAATATTAGTGTTTTTATACATTCTAGCAGATGCAATATCTTCTAGTTTGTCCGTGTTGTCTTTGAAATCAAAAGAAAGCGTATCATAAACACTCCAATTAACAAAACTATAATCGATGGCAATTTTTAATTTGTCATTTACCTGATATGCAGCACCTGCGCTAAACGTTCCTGGCATAGGCAATGAAGCTTTAAAAGTAGTCGATGGAAAGTACTCTTCTAAGGAAGACGGGACATTGAAAATAGCCGATCCTTCATCTTCAGAAACTAACACTTTATGTCGATAACTGGCGCCAATAGATAACGCTTCAGATGCTTGGAAATACACCCCAACATTGAAGCTATGACCTGCCCCACCACCTGATAGCACTCCTTGTCCGTAGTCACCAGATAAGTCTAATACTGGTACAGCCTTTTTTAATTCAAAACTTCCAAAACCATAAATGTATCCAATTCCAATTCCCAGTTTTTCATTAACCTGATAGGCGATTGTTGGCTGTATAAAGATAGTTTGAAGGGACATTTTCTGAATAACTGCGTTACCCATCCAGCTTTCATCGTACCCAATAGTGGCCCCAAATGGAGTGTAAACGCCAACCCCAAAATTAAACTTGCTGTTTTTTGGTTTGAAGTTAAAGTAAACCGAAAATGGCGTTCCAACTCCCGGTTGAGTTTCTGTAGTATAAGTACCTGGAAATGATTCTTGATAAGCGGTATTGGCAAATACAAAGTGTGAGTTAATCTGAAAATGACTTGAATCAAGCATTGAAAATGCTCCAGGGTTGAAAAACATGGAGCTTGGGCCATGAAATAAACCTGTTGCACAATGTCCCATGCCAAGTGCTCGATGACCCTGAAGGTTAACTTGATACCCTCCTGCAAAGCTGCTTATAGCAAGGAGAATGGCACATGTTAAAACCGCGATTTTCTTCATGGGATTAAAAATACTATTAATAAAGGTAAATGGAAAGGAAAACGGATGATCGGTAAACTATTTTAGCGGATTTAGTTAGCCAAGCCAATAAGTATTGAAAACGAATGATAAGTGATGCTGTTGATTCCCATTGGTAAGGCACCCGTAGCCGAATTTTTTAAAATGTTTGAAGGTCCAAAAGCATATTTTAATTCGAGATGCGTCCGGACTTGTTTGATTTGTGCGGTGCCGTATATTGAAAAATCTAGATGAAGCTGTACCAGCTTAAAGGCTGCTTCTTCTTCTGTTGGAACATAACCTGATAAAGGGTATCCTCCTTTTCTAATTACGTAGAATAAATGCGGTCCAAATTTAAAACCAACCGGTGTTCTCGGAATTTGGTAATCCAAATAGGACGCAATTCCAACAGATGTTTGAATTGGAGGAATTCCAATTGGATAGGGTGAAGCTTCGAATTGTGAAACAATTTGACTTTTATAGCTTGCTACATTAAGCTGAAACGTAAACCCTAGCTGTTTTTTAATTGGTTTTCGAGCAAAAATTCCAAATCGTATCCCTCTATTTGTTTGGGTGCTCAAAGTCAAGTTTCCATGATTAGAAACTTGAGTAGCCCAATAAGCGTCCCAATCAACATTGCTTTTTTGATTTAGGTTGATCAATCCATAAGTAGGACCGAATTCAATCCCAAATTGCAATGCATTCGCTTTTCCTGTTGTGTCCTGAACATAAATGTCGATCGAATCTGTTTGAGCAATACC
The DNA here is from genome assembly GCA_047639575.1 of Parvicellaceae bacterium. Classification (GTDB taxonomy): domain Bacteria; phylum Bacteroidota; class Bacteroidia; order Flavobacteriales_D; family Parvicellaceae; genus JBLIOB01. Next base: position 1,315 of record JBLIOB010000371.1, on the reverse strand, counting down.
TGCAAAAGGGATGGTCAAGCAAAGCAAAAGGATCAATCGATTCATTGTAGTGGCTGTAATGGTGTTGGTTTAATTTTAAGCAGACTTGTTTGTCTTACTTGTCTTGGATAATGCAATATGTAAATCTAGTTACAAAGTTGATTTGGTTTTGAGAAATTGCCCTACTTTTGCCGTCACATTTTTATTGTTATGATCAAAACGGATATCATTATTGTAGGGGCAGGACCTTGTGGATTATTTACAGTCTTTGAAGCTGGATTATTAAAGTTGAGATGTCATCTGATTGACTCTCTTCCTGAACCAGGTGGCCAATGTACCGAGATCTATCCTAAAAAACCAATTTTCGATATTCCAGCTTTCCCAGAAGTGTTGGCAGGAGACTTGGTTGATCATTTAATGAAACAAATTGAACCATTTAAGCCTGGTTTCACTTTAGGTGAAAGTGCGGTTACTATTGATAAAGATGAAGAAGACAATTTTATCGTTACCACTGATCGAGGGACTAAGCATAAAGCTCCAATTGTTGCAATTGCTGGTGGATTGGGAGTGTTTACTCCTAGAAAACCTCCTATTGCTGAATTACCAAGTTTTGAAGATAAAGGGGTGGAATACATCATTAAAGATCCGGAATTGTATAGAGACAAGGATGTAGTAATTTCAGGAGGAGGAGATAGTGCTTTAGATTGGACTATTTTCTTAGCAGAAGGAGTTGCCAAGTCAGTTACTTTAGTTCATAGAAGACAAGGTTTTAAAGGGCATCCTGATAGTGCACAGAAAGTTTTGGACTTAGCTGAGAATGGAAAAATTAGATTCATTTCAGATGCCGATGTAATCGGGGTTGAAGGGAATGGAAAAGTAGAGACTTTGATTGTCAAACACAAAACCGAAGGTGAACTGCGAGTTGCCACAGATCATTGGGTACCCTTATTTGGATTGACCCCAAAACTTGGGCCAATGGCGGAGTGGGGATTAGATATCGAAAAGAATGCTATTAAAGTAGATACATTTGATTACAGCACAAATATTCCCGGAATCTATGCAATTGGAGATGTGAATACTTACCCCGGAAAGCTGAAATTAATTCTTTGTGGATTTCATGAAGGAACACTGATGGTTCAAAGCGCTTTCAAAAGAATTTTTCCAGATAAGAATTTGGTGTTAAAATATACAACCGTAAACGGTATCACAGCATTCGAAGATTAAGTAAATTCGCAACATGTCAATTGTTAATATAACTGTTATCGATCGGGAGGGCGCTGAGCATAAGCTAGAAGGTCCTACTGATATGAGCATGAATATGATGGAGCTGTGCAAG
>JBLIOB010000370.1:0-3949 GCA_047639575.1 Parvicellaceae bacterium | reverse complement strand
CATTTGTAATTTCTCATGCGTCAACATCACAGTGTCTCCTTGCAAACGAAATTCGCCTCCTGGAATACCTTCTTTGGTTTGATCCCAACTGTACAACATCACATCATACCCGTTATCAGATTCTGTGGCATCCATGCTTATCCGCAGGGTCAATCCATTAATATTGATTAACCCATGCCACATACCAGTTATGTTTTGGGCAAATGAAACGGTGAAGAATAATGAAAGGAATAATATTAAAAGCAAGCGCATAATTCTGATTGTTTTATAAACGTAGAATAAAAGTAAGTCTAATTCGAACCATAGTATTACAACATCCATTATTCTTTGAAATGCAACTAGTTGAGATTGAACAATAAAATCGTAAATTGTTGGTTCTTATTGGGAGAAACTGGAATTATTTTTGATAAAATCTTCTTGAAACCTAAAATATTAAACATGAGAGCGTACGTATTAATTGCCACAGCATTTGTAGTCTTTTTAGTAGGGTGTAATGAAGATAGAGGAACAGTTTCCTTAACCTATAACAAGGCAGTAGCGGTATATGGAGATATAGAACAAGTTAGGGATACACCGTTGGTGGTGGCTCCAAAATCTATAACTGATCCCGGAAAAATATTTATGGGAGATGATTTTCTTCTAATAGGTGAAAGCGGAGAAGGAATCCATGTATTTGACAACTCGAATCCAAATAGTCCGGTAGCGGCCGCTTTTATTCAGCTTCCATTTACAAATGAATTTTATGTGAAAGGAGATTTCCTTTATGCAGAATCTCAATATGATTTCTTGAAATTAGATTTGTCTGTTTTAGCTACTCCAACAATGGTGGACAGAGTTGAATATGCATTTAATGAAGCGATTGTTAATGATGAAGGAAAAACTCTTCTTGGATTTGAATTTGAGGTAGTAACTGAGGCCTTTGAATTAAACAGCCCAGAGGCTGAGGCTCTTAAAGATGCTAGCTATTTGTATTTCGATTACATGAATAACATGATACCTCCATCGTCTGTTCCATCATCCTTTGCTGGCAATGGTACTTCAGATGAAGGGACATTAAATAAAATTGCAGTTATTGACCATTATGCATATGTTATTGGCGATAACCAATTGTACACATTTAATAACTCGGCAAGTGATTTGGAACTAGCAAGCTCTACTCCATTGTCATTTGCAATGGAAACTATCTATCCAGAAGGAAATCAGTTGTTTATTGGAACCAGAAACTCTATGGTAATTGTTGATATTTCTTCTCCTAGTGCACCTGAATATGTATCTGAATACCGACACCCAACTTCTTGTGATCCGGTGTTCCCTTTTGGAAGCGTAGCCTACTTGACACTGCGAACAGGGGATTTCTCAGGTTGTAGTGGTGATGAAAATTCATTAGTTGTTTTAGATATTACAGACCCAACTAATCCAGAAGCTATTGTAAACCTTCCAATGAACAGCCCTTACGGGATGTGTGCACAAAACAATCATTTATTTGTTGGTGAAGGAGCTAATGGGTTAACAATATTTGACATAAACTCGCCTGAACTACCTGTTCAAGTTGTAACTCATGGGGATATTGTATATGATGTGATGCCTCATCCAACTGAACCAAATCGAATATTAACTACAGGTCCAAACGGACTTAGCCAGTTTGAAATCGATTATGGATCTTCTACTGCAACTTTAGTAAGTTCTATAGCATACTAGTTTTAAGTTATTAATGAGAGGTCTTTTTCTTCTTCTTGGATCATTTGTTTTGATTCAAACCATTTCCTATGGGCAAAAGAATAATCCTCCGATTGTTAACGGAAGTGTGTTTTTTCTCAATAACGGTGATCGGATTAGAGGTAAACTAATAAAGCGAGATTTAGACCAGAAAAAAGTGGTTACTTATGCTGGTGACACTGTTAGTATTGAACTTTCTGAAATAAAAAAAATGTACTTGCCTGAGGACATCACTCTTTATAGGCGAAAACGATTTCATTATAAGCAAGGTGGCCTTGTTAATGCCTCATTAGGAGTGTCAGATGGAGCAGTTAAATTTCATGTGGCCTACGTTAAACGATTTTCCAATTTGTATGACATTGGGGCAGGTCTAGGTATCAATGAGAATTATTTTTCCTTCCACACTTCCAATGGTAGACATTGGATCTCTGTACAATCTATGCCAATCTATGCCCTTGGGAAATACTATTTCTGGAGGCATAAAAAAATGTGGTATGCCAAAGGTTTAATAGGTTATGCCAACAATTACAATACTTGGTCTACTTCAAAAATGAAAGATGGATTGATGTGGGAAGCTGCTGTTGGATTTACTTTTAAGTCCAGAAGAATCTACAAACACTATGTTGAGCTTTCTCAATATAGTTCGTACGCGTCAGGTTTCGCAAGAAATTTTGACGCCAACGCAATTTCAGATATTGGATTTGAAATCCGTTTCTATAGATTTATGTTTACGTACGGGATTGAGTTTGGTCGATAACTGTTTTGTCAGTTATAGGCGGTTTCTTTCCTCTTCTCTTAGATATTTTTAGTCCAAACCAAAAGGCGATTAACACAAGAACGACATCTGTTGTTGAGTTCCACAAAGGGGGATGAATGTAAATGATATTCATAACTGTTGCTAGTAACACCAATCCGCCAATCACATACCCAGGAATTTTAGACCCCCTGGAAATTAATTTAGCGATTATCGTTCCACCAATAATGGATAAAAAGTGAGCCATAAATACCATGATCATGGCCGGGATTTCGATTAGATCCCAATTGGCTTGAACTTGAGCAGGGTCTCTCCAGTTTACAGCTGGATCGGGAGGGTAAATGGTCATGCTTATGGATTCTATAGCTCCTACGATTATAAAAGCGAAGATTACACCAAAGATCGTGGCTAAAGTGGTTCTCATATAATCAAGGAATTAGCAAGCAACAATCTCCATAGCTTAAAAAGCGGTAATCGTTATTTAACGCATGGTCGTAAAGTTTTTTCCAATTATCTCCAATCATTGCAGCAATAATCAAAAGTAGCGTGCTTTTAGGCTGGTGGAAATTTGTGACCAAACCTCTGGCTACTTTTAACTTATAACCAGGAGCAATAATAAGCTGTGTTTTGGCTATAAACCTCGACATATCATGTTCGGTCATGAATAAACGTAGGGCCTTCATACTCTCCTTGAGAGAAACTACTGGCCAATCTTCATAAGCTTCCCATTGATTTAGAATCAACGAATCGGGGTCAAGTCTATTTACGCTCGCTTTCACTCCAAACCAGTAGAGACTTTCTAACGTTCTTAGCGATGTGGTACCAACTGGAATAATTGGGCCAATCGCAAATTGAATGTCCTTTATCGCACTAATGCTAACATCAATTAACTCATGATGCATAATATGTTCTTCTATAGTGTCTGTTTTAACTGGCTTGAATGTGCCAGCACCAACATGAAGAGTAAGGTAAGTAGGGTACACACCTTTGGCCTTAAAGCCTTCAATGATATCTTCAGTAAAATGTAAGCCGGCAGTTGGAGCAGCTACTGAACCTTCATGCTTGGCATAAACCGTCTGATACCGATCTTCATCTGAAGGTTCTGCATCTCTGTTCATGTATGGGGGAAGTGGTAATTTGCCAATAGAAGATAGAATCTCAGAAAAATCTTCGGGGCCATCCCATTCAAATCCTATTTCAAAGGCATCATCAGCTCGACCTAAATTATACGCTTTTAAGGTGATGTCTTCGGAAACCAATGTAACTGGTCCTTCTTTCCATTTTTTAGCACCACCAACAAAACACTTCCACTTGCTTTTGTTTTTAGCTGACATAGCAATTTGTGGGTCGGTATGATCCAAAGGCTCTAGACAAAAGATCTCGATGAGGCCTCCAGTGTCTTTTTTAAATTGAAGCCTGGCATGAACAACTTTGGTTTCGTTAAAAAACAAAAGACTGTCATATGGAATGTAGTCGCCA
>JBLIOB010000369.1:0-3957 GCA_047639575.1 Parvicellaceae bacterium | reverse complement strand
AGGTTTACTACTGCAGGTGGTAGGGTCTCCAGGGTGGGGAAACCTCTTCCTGCTTATAGGGGGAATTTCATTATTGAATCTCTACGTTTTAGGCCCTGGAACGAAGTTCTTTCAAAACCGAATCCTTCCGGGAATGGAACGGAGATATTTCCGATTCTTGACTAAGATCATGAGAGGAAAACGATCTATTGGGATCTTCTTTGGTGCAATTGGTTTATTAATCGCTTCGTTCGTTTTGTTCGGAGTGGCGCAACCAAATATTTTATTCTTTCCTGAGAATCAACCGCAGTACATCAACGTATTTATTGAACAGCCAGTTGGGACCGAAATAGTTCAGACGAATGAAACAACATTAAAAGTTAAGGCGCTAGTTGATTCGGTTACTGCTGACTTTTTTAGAGATGATACAACGGGTCAAGGCTCTTTTATTTCTTCTGTAATCGAACAAGTAGGAAAAGGAACGTCTGATCCAATGGCTGGGCCGCAATTTGGAAACACTCCGCATAAAGCAAGAATTACTATTGCATTTACAGAGTTCCAAAACAGACAAGGAAGAAACTCAAGTCTTTATAAAAAGATGCTCGATGACAAGATCGCTAATGCAGAGTTTTCTGCAGACGTGAAATTGGTTGCTGATAAAAACCCAGCAGGACCTCCTCAAGAGCCACCAGTAAACATTGAAATTACTGGACCTGCGGATTTAAAATATATCGATTTACTAAGACAAGGAGAAGAGCTAATTAAGTACTTCGAAGCACACCCTGTTAAAGATATTGCACAACTTAAAATGGACGTGGAAACAGGGAAAGCAGAGTTACCGGTGGTGGTTGATAAAGAAAGAGCGAAAGCTTTTGGTGTGTCAACATCTCAAGTGGCTATGAGCATTAGAACTGCTTTGTTTGGAAAAGATATTGCCACTTACAAAAAGGGGGATAAGAACTATGATGTGGCTTTGAGATTTGGCAAAAAGTTCAGAGGTGATATAGATGCGCTTTTAGATCAAAAAATGATCTTCATGAACAATCGAGGTAAAAAATTAAGCATCCCGATTCGATCAGTCGTTTACCCTCCAAAAAAGAGATTGACCTTTGGTTCTATAAAGCGTAAGAACTTAACGAATATGATTGTCATTACTTCTGGTGTTACAGAAGGAGCAAATGCCAATGCAGTAGTTGAAGACATCAAAGGGAAACTAAAAGATTATCTTGATTCGGATGCAGGTGTTGCTTTTAAAGCTGGCGGTTTCAATGCTAAGTTTACGGGGCAAATGGAGCAACAAGGAGATGAAGCAGCTTTTCTATTTACCGCTCTGGCCATTGCAGTATTTTTAATTCTATTGATTATTGTTACTCAATTTAATTCTTATTCCAGTCCAGTTATTATACTTACTGCAGTAGTACTTAGTCTAATTGGAGTATTTCTAGGCCTCGTAATTTCAGGTCAAGATTTCATCATCATTATGACGATGATTGGTATCATATCCTTGGCGGGAATTGTGGTTAACAATGCCATTGTCCTTCTAGATTATACCAATTTATTACGGAAAGAGAAAAAAGAGGAACTAGGTTTAAGTGAAACCGAACAATTGTCTGTTGCCCAAGTAAAAGAAGCAATTATTAAAGGTGGCCAGACTAGACTACGTCCGGTGCTTTTAACAGCTATTACAACGGTTTTGGGATTACTTCCAATGGCGATTGGAATTAATATTGATTTCATTGGTTTATTCTCATCAAATGACCCGAATTTCTACATTGGTGGAGATAACGTTACTTTCTTTGGTGCCATGAGTTGGACCATTATTTATGGATTAACCTTCGCAACATTTTTAACCTTGATTATCGTTCCTGTTACTTACTATCTGTTGTACAGGTTTAAGAGATGGATCTATAGAATTGGTGGTTGGACGATGAGAAGTCAAATCTAAGTTTTTGATTATTCAATAAAAGAGCCCAGCGCGTTTTAGAAATGTAGCTGGGCTTTTCTTTGTCTTGCAAATCGCATATCTTAGACAAATAGGATCGATGGCTATTCTAGTTTTTCATTCCTTTTCATCAATAATTTTTAAAACATTAAGAATGAGAATTTTACAACTTTTTATACCGCTGTTGATTACCACAACGGTATTTGCTCAGGTTAAGGTAACAGAGAAGGTTGATATCAAATGGGGACCAGAAGTCAAAATTGAGAAAAAGAGCTCTTTTTATGATGTTTTGACTTTCGATGATAAAGGCTATTATATGCTAAAGTCTACTAAGAAAGGAACCCAGATTGATCGATATAATAAAGACCTATCATTAAATAAATCCTTATTGCTTGACTTGAAGTATGAGAACAAAACGATGGCCAGAGAAGGGATTACTTTTTTCAATAATTCAATTGTGGTCTTCTCGTCTTTTTCTGATAACAAAGCCAAAAAGAACTACATGTTTTACCAAGTTGTCGATCAGAAAAACTTGGAGCAAAATGGGAAGTTAAATAAGCTTTCGGAAATCAGTTTTGAGAAAAAACGAAGAGATGGTGGCTTTGGATATGACAAATCTCCAGATTCAACTAAAATGATGATATATGCTTCGATGCCTTACGTGAAAGAAGGGCCAGAAAAATTTGGTTTTGCCGTTCACGATGAAAGCATGAAAGAGATCTGGAAGAAAGACATTGAACTTCCGTACAAAGAAGAGCTGTTCGGAGTGGAAGGCTATGACGTATCAAATAAGGGAAATGTATTTATTACGGGCATTGAATACAAAGAGCGAAAAGAGGCCAAAAAGAGAAAAGGAAAACCAAATCATAAGTACCATATTTTAGGTTACTTCGATAACGGAGCTCGAGTTAAAGATTACGAAATTGATTTAGGTGATAAGTTTGTTACCGACTTAACTGCAACGGTAAGAGATAATGAAGACTTAATATGCACTGGGTTCTATTCTGATAATGGAAATTGGAGTATTCGCGGTACTTTCTTCCTGACGATAGATGGAGAAACTAAAAAGATTAAAACCAAGAGTTTCAAGGAGTTTGATGAAGATTTTATCACGGAAGGACTAAGCGAAAGGGAAGAAGCTAAGGCCAAGAAGAAAGCAGCGAAAAAAGAACAAAGTCTGGAGATGTACAATTATGAGTTTCGAGAGATGATCCAAAGAGAAGATGGCGGGGCTGTTCTAATAGCCGAGCAATATTATCATTACGTTACTTGTCGTACTACGACCTCTTCTAATGGCTCAACAACTACCACCTGCACAGATCACTATGTATACAATGATATTATTGTAATTAATGTTTCCCCTGAAGGTCAAATTGAATGGGCTTCTAAAATCGATAAACATCAGCATTCAACCAATGACGGAGGTTATTTCTCCTCTTTCTCAACCCATGTAAAAGGAGATAAGATCTTTCTAGTATATAATGAAAGCGCCAAACAATACTATGAAAAGGAAAAGTGGAAAGAGATGGAGAAAAAGGACAAAAAAGCAATGCTCACGCTCCTAGTAGAAGTTGATGGAAGAGGAAGAATGTTTAAAGAGTTAATGTTCAATAACAGAATAGAAGGAGTAAGAACCCGACCGAAAGTCTGCGAGCAAATTTCAAGTGATTTATCTATTGTTTATACAAAAGCTAGAAAAACTCAAAAGTTCATGGAGTTAGTTTTTAAATAATTAACTGCTTAGTTCGTACCTTTGAGCAATCCTGAAAGTAACAGCAGAACATATTGTTAATCACGCGTCTGACCTAAAGAAGATGTCTGTTCCAGAATTAGTGGGCTTAGCTGAAAACATTAGATCGGTTATCATCGATGTCATGTCTGAGAATCCTGGCCATTTTGGTGCATCTATGGGGGCCGTTGAGCTAACTATTGCTTTACACAGGAGGTTTAATACGCCTGTTGACAAATTAGTCTGGGATGTAGGCCATCAAGCATATGCGCATAAACTTCTAACAGGAAGAAAAGTTGAATTTGAA
>JBLIOB010000368.1:0-3984 GCA_047639575.1 Parvicellaceae bacterium | reverse complement strand
GTGAATTGTACATTCCCTGTCCATCTTACTCCAGCTGATGCCAAATCTCCAGTAATAGGAGGTGGGCCCACGCATGGGTCGCATTTCATTCCGCCCCATGAAGGCGTGACGTTCCATGCATACTCAAGAAAAACACAGTTTTTTCCTTGACGATCATATTCACGGTCAAAAAGGTCTTTGTAAAAGTGACCGAAATCGTTTCTAACAAATGTTGGAATGTTCTTATCTGTTGGAATTTTCACTGTTCTATAATTCGTACATTCTATCCGACCTTCTTTTGATAATGCGTAAACGATCATGTCTTGTGCACCTTGAGCATTTGCCATCCCAAGTCGAATTGGGAGCATGAATTTTGGAGAATCAAATCTAATTTGTAAAGGATTGAGCATCTTAGAACCAGTTTGAGCTAAACGTTCAATGTCAACTTTTACAACAAAGAATTTCAAATTGTTTTTAATGTATGGATCCAAAACTTCCGCGGCAGATTCAGGAATTTGATAGTCGTTATCTGTTAGCCAAATTTTAAGCCCTTCTGATTCTTTAGCAGATAGTATTAAAATATCGTATTCATCTACTTCATAAATAGCCTCGATAGTAACTCCATTGTCTTGAGCGGACTCTACAACTTCATCGCTTAGTGCTGTCATAGGGATTTTCATTTTCCTGCGACCGAAATTTCTCGTAAGTATTTCTTCCACTACGCAAGGGTTTTCGTCAAAATATTCTACTAATCTTGGACCAGAATAATTGTCCAGCGTATTGAAAACTTGAGGACTTACAGTTGTAATGTCATTTTCTCGCAAAACTACTGGCACAGGAACAACCATCGCAAAATTCTTTGCATCTCCTTTAAAGTCATTACTCATGGTTATGGTAGATGAGTTTCCATCACGCACTAAAATAACTTGAGAGGTTTCGTTGAATATTTTTGCGCCAGCTGTGGCCACATAGAATCCGCAAAAGCTATAAGCATTACTTTGAACGAGCACTAGGACAACGGTTAAGGCTGAGAATAAAATTTTGTTTTTCATAATGCGGGAATTAATCTTATTAAGTAATTGAGTTTTTTCTTTTTCGTAACAAAATTTGTGCCGCACCGGACTTCAACATTTCGTTGGATCGAACTAAGAAAAACACGATCAATAAAACTAAAACTATTGAAAATATCAATTTCGGTAGCCAAGAATCAAAATTACTGCCTGGGAACAAAGGCGTTACAATATCATTTCGATCTGATTCATTTTTAATTAATTTCCGATAACCGTCCACATAGAGCGGCTTATCTATCGGATCCCAACCGGCTAAAGCTTGTAATTCATCTAATTCTCGTTGGCGTCTGTTCACCATTTCGGATAAGTAGTTTTGACCTTCTTCACAGTTAAAATCGCCACTTGCTGGGTTGGTAATTATGTACCTCCCTTGAAAATTCTCTTTGTTAGGTGTTACTTGAAAAAGTAGGTCTTGGGGGAATTTATCTTTTGTATATCGAACATGCAGTCTAGTAAAGAATACTTGCTCCGCATTCATGTCCCAATTAATTCCTGCATTGACTAAATCCTGATTAATAGGAGGAGGGCCAGTACATGGATCGCATTTCATTCCGCCCCAACTTGGTGTTACATTCCAAGCGTACTCTAGAAAGACTGCATTCTTTCCTTGGTGCGCGTATTCACGATCAAACAAGTCTTTGTAAAAAGGACCAAAATCTTCTCTAATAAAGGTAGGAACGTTTCTAGCCGTTGGAATTTCCACTGTTCTGTAATTGGTGCATTCTATTCTTCCTTTTCTGGTCAAACCATAAACGATCATGTCTTGAAAGTCTTCCGCATTAGCCATTCCAAGTCTTATTGGTAACATAAACTTTGGCGAATTATATTTAATTTGAATAGGACTCATCTTCCCACCTTTTGCTTTTAATCGCTCCGCATCAACTTTAACAACGAAAAATTTCAGGTTATTTTTGATATATGGAGCAAGCACTTCCGCTGCTTTTGAAGGAACTTTATAGCCATTATCATTGAGCCAAGTCTGAAGTCCGGTAGATTCTTTAGCAGATAGAATGAGAATATCATATTCATCGATTTTGTATTCTGCTTCGATTTGAACATTCCCGTCTGTTAGGGTAACATTATATGCTCCATTCAAGAGTGTCACGTTATTAGCTGACCCAGTGCTACCCCAGGCATATGCGTAGTCAAGAACTGGTTCGCAAGGGTTTCGATCATGATATTCCACTAACCTTGGACCAGAATATCCGTCCAATGTTGTAAAGACTTTTTCGTCTACAGTTTTAATATCTGTTTCTTTCAGAACAGTTGGAACAGGCACCACCATTGCAAATTGATTGACATCACCTTTGAAATCATTTTTCATTGTGACAGTAGTATGTTCACCATCTCTTACCAAGATCACCTCAGATGCCTTGTTGAAAAGTTTAGCATCCGCCTTGGCAACAAAGAATCCGCAAAAGGCATTGGCTGAATATTGAAAAGCACAGATGGCAACAAGAAGTAAGGCTAGGTTTTTCATGATTTAATAGCTATTGAGTAAGGTTTTCTTTTCCTTTTTATGGTTAAAAAAGATATGGCCAGCGTCAAAAGAATAAGACTAAATATTAGTTTCGGAAGCATTGATGGTCCAGAGGAAGGTGGCAAAAGTGGCGTGATAATGTCATTTCTATCAGATCCTTCATTCAGTAATTTCCTGTATCCTTCAATGTAGAATGGACGGTCTGTTGGATTCCAACCAGCTAATGCTTGTAACTCATCTAATTCTCGTTGTCTTCTATTAATCATCTCACTTAAGTAAGATTGGCCAGCGTCACAACTGAAATCTCCGGATGCAGGATTAGTTATAATGTACCTCCCTTGAAATGTTTCTTTATTTGGCGTCACTTGGAATAATAAATCTGACGGGAACTTATCTTCTGTATATCGAACATGTAATCTGGTAAAGAAAACTGGCTCATCATTCATGTTCCAATCGACTCCTGCGTTTACCAAATCTTGATTGATTGGAGGAGGGCCAGTACATGGATCACATTTCATTCCACCCCAACTAGGCGTTACGTTCCATGCATATTCTAGAAAGACTGCATTTTTCCCTTGATGATTGTATTCTCTTTCGAATAGATCTTTATAAAACGGGCCAAAATCTTCTCTTACGAATGTTGGAACATTTCTATTAGTAGGGATTTTAACGGTTCTGTAATTAGTACACTCTATTCTTCCTTTTCTTGTTAACCCGTAAACGATCATGTCTTGGAAGCCGTCTGAATTAGCCATACCTAATCTAATAGGAAGCATGAATTTTGGCGACTCATACTTAATTTGAATTGGGCTCATTTTTCCACCTTTAGCCGTTAATCGATCCACATTGACTTTTACTACAAAGAACTTTAGATTATTCTTGATGTAAGGAGCTAATACTTTAGAAGCTTTTTCTGGCACTTTATAACCATTCTCGTTTAACCAAATTTCAAGTCCTGTTGATTCTTTAGCAGATAGAATAAGAATGTCATACTCATCTACACTGTATTGAGCCTCAATTGTAACTTTGTTTTTTACAGCACTATCATAAGCCCCAGAAAAGCCTTTTGTAGCATTCGTAGATGAAAAAGCCATGCTTTCATTAATGTTGTAAACTAATTGCGGTGCACATGGATTATGGTCATGATACTCAACGAGTCTAGGTCCAGAGTATCCATCTAAAGTTGTAAAAACTTTTTCTTTTACGGTTTTAATGTCTTTTTCCTTAAGAACAGTAGGAACAGGAACAACCATGGCAAAATCTTTTACATTTCCTTTGAAGTCATTCTTCATAGTTACGGTTGTATGGTTACCATCTCGAACCAATATCACTTCTGAGGCTTTGTTAAATAGCTTTGCATCAGCCTTGGCTACAAAGAAACCACAGAAAGCGTTAGCTGAAACTTGAAAAGCGCAAATTGCAATTGCGAATAGAATTAATTTTTTCATAATTTAT
>JBLIOB010000367.1:0-3994 GCA_047639575.1 Parvicellaceae bacterium | reverse complement strand
AAAGACTACAGTTACTAACTCCTTTTACTCCATGGGACGGAGAGAATATTACAGGGATGAAGCTTTTAATTAAAGCATTCGGAAAATGTACTACAGATCATATCTCTATGGCTGGACCATGGTTAAGATATAGAGGTCACCTTGACAATATTTCAAACAACTGTTTGATCGGTGCGGTAAACGCGTACAGCAAAGAAACGAACACAGTAAAGAATCAACTGACAGGTGCTTATGGTGAAGTTCCAGCTACGGCTAGAGCATACAAAGCAGCAGGAGTTTCTTCTATTGTTTTTGGAGATCATAACTACGGAGAAGGTTCTTCAAGAGAGCATGCAGCTATGGAGCCTAGATTTCTAGGTGTAATGGCGGTAGTAGTGAAATCTTTTGCTAGAATCCATGAAACGAACTTGAAGAAACAGGGAATGTTAGGATTGACGTTTGCAACTGAATCAGATTACGATAAAGTTCAAGAAGATGATACGTTCAACTTTTTAGATTTAAATGAATTTGCTGAAGACAAGCAATTAACGTTGGAAGTTGTTCACGCTGATGGATCAAAAGAAAACTTGATGTTAAACCATACTTATAATGAAGCTCAGATTGATTGGTTCAGACATGGATCAGCGTTGAACTTAATTAAGAAAGAAGCGGCTGCAGAAGCTTAATTTTCTTTAAGAATTATACTTAAGCCCTTTTGGCCTTTTTTAAGTCCTTCCCCTAGGGAAGGATTTAGGATGGGCCAAAAGGGCTTTTTTTGTGGTAACTATTTTTCAATCGTAGCTTATACTACCAAACCCCACATTCTGAAATCACTTTTTTTAATATTCATTATCCTTATGCCGATTGTTGCGTTCTGCCAGATGCCTGGTGCTGATGTGGATATTGGAAAGTTCAACAAAATTCAATTGGAAGATGGATATTTAGTTGATGAGCTGTTTAGGAAACTCCCCGAAAACCATGTTTATGAGATGGAGCAGGGCCCACCAGAGTCATTGTGGTCTCGTTCGAAATTTGCTCCAAGACATTTAAATATGTCGTGCGTTTATCACTTGTCAAAATCAATTTTGGGAGATACAACATCAATAAGTTTTGCTCATGAATATATAAAGCCACATAATCCAAAATTGCCTTATCAACAGCCTTTGGCATTGTTCTACTCAAAATTAGTCACCAATGCAGAATGGAAAGAATTCAGGCACTATGTTCTCGATTCAATTGGTAGGAAAACGATTAGCGAAGAATTTCCAGATGATATTCTCACTCCAGTATACTCAGATGATTTATCGCAATCAACAAATGGAGGAAAAGGGTGGAACTTAGACTGGAATAAAAAATTCAGGTCTTGGGACCCAGATTATTCTCCTTTATTGGCAGATATGTATTATCCTGAATCCGAACGGTTTTATACTAGAAAGCAATTTGATGAGCGTAAAATTGAATTCGAATATGGTTGGACTGATAGCATTGATGAAGGGTCCGAGCCAAATTGGGAAAACTATATTCATGAAAAAGTATCATTATTTCGAGACTCGATGGCATGGATTAAAGACACTTCGTTCAAACATTTCGGAAATGTGGAAGACGGGCTGGTTAATTTTTATAATTACCATCCATACTTTCAAGAAAAGCCTGTGGTAGGGATTAATGCTTCTCAAGCAAAAGCATTCTTAAGTTGGAAGGAAGAAAGTCACAATAGAAAATTGAGGCAGAAAGGTGTGCCATTAAGAGTTAAGTACTCACTTCGAAGAGATGGGTCCAGGAAATTGGACGATGCAACAGCCCCTTTAGTTGTTGAATCATTTCTATTGTCTGGCTGGGCAGTAGCAAATCGTGATTATGAGGAATTTGTTCATTATGTGAGAGACTCGATTGCCAGACGCACCTTGTCTGAAGAATTTCCTGATGTATTCTTAATTCCTAACTATGACGACAATTTAGAGGAGAAAGATCAGTCTGAATGGAAATTAAATTGGAAGACTAAAATTCCTTGGAAGAAAAGAATCCCTTGGCCCGAAAGAAAAGAGGAAGAGTATTACGGGGAGACAGCCAAAATGATGATTTTACTGGATGACTTTTTTCAAGACCCGACAAAAGGAGACAACTCATTAATAGAAAAACGCCATCTGAATTATCAACAATGGTTTTACAATTTTAAATCAGCTTCATTGGAAGGTGTTCGAATTCCTGATAGCATATATGGTTATGATAGAGGGCTGATTAAAGGTCAAGTGGGATTACCAATTGATATGAATTATAGATCAAGTTTAGATTCGTGTAACTGGCCTGTTGGTAAAGGTTTGAGTTTGAGTTTTATCAATTCAAATCAACAATCGACTGATGTGCATGCACATGAAGACAGATCTGCATATATCGTATACGATCTAATGAACATTTATCCTTCTATCAATCATAGAAATCACAGTAAAATCTGCATTAAGAATTGCCAAATGAGTGGAGAGCAGATGCCGAAAAATCTAGAAGAATTATGCGAAAATGTGGACTGTAAGCTTTGTCCTCAAATTTATGATTGGGATTTTATGCCGAAGGAATACGACTTTCAAATAGAACCTAAGGCCCTGATTATGTCACTTACGTATTATCAGTTCCAAGCCTACTGGTGGTGGAAAATGAGAAAAGGGGAGTTTCCAGTGAAACATGAAAATCCAATTATTGAAAATTACATGCCGTCAAAAAAAGAATTTGCAGAAATACAGACAGGTGTAAAGGTTGTTCATCCTGCTGAGACTCATTCATTGCCCACTCCAGGTTTTAGATGTGAAATTATTTATTATGCAAAATGATTTTCAATCTTTTTTAATATATATGACTAGAATCAGTCTTTGTTCTCATGGCATTATTATATTTAAAAAGAATTTGATCAAAGAATTAGGATGCAGAGTGAATTTGATGTGGTGATTATTGGTGCAGGGCCTGCTGGTTCTGTCGCAGCAGCGCGTTTAGTTCAGGATGGATTGAAAGTGTTAATTCTTGAACGTTCAGAATTCCCAAGATTCGTTATCGGTGAAAGTCTGCTTCCAAAGTGCATGGATTACTTGGAGAAAGTTGACATGATTGATTGTTTGGAAGCGATGAACTTTCAAATTAAATCTGGGGTTACTTTCTACCATGAAGATGAAATCTGTGATTTCCATTTCAAAGAAAGATCTTCTGACGGGTGGGAATATACGTATCAAGTAAAGAGAGCTGATTTTGATCTTGCCTTAGTCAATGAGGTCATAAAAAGAGATGTTGAGGTTAGATATAAATCTAGCGTAACGGATGTTTCGTTCAGCGCAGATCAACAAGTAGTTTCATACGAGAACTCGCAAGGAGAAAAACTTAAAGTCTCCGCAAAGTTTGTGATGGATGCGAGTGGCTATGGCAGAGTCCTTCCGCGCATGTTAGGGTTAGATAAACCGATTGATTCGATTCCTAGGGGTGCTGTTTTTGCACACATAAAGGATAGCAACCGAACTGAAAAAGCACTCAATAACATTTTTGTACATTCCTTTAATAATAATTCCGCTTGGATTTGGTCCATTCCTTTTAGTGATGGAACAGCTTCAGTTGGAATTGTAGGAGACGTTGATTTCATTAACTCTTGTCACGAAGAGGACTCGAAAAAATTCAAACAATTGGTTTGTGAATTTCCAGGTTTAGATGGAAGATTTGTAGATGAGGAATTTCTATTTGAAGCAAAGAAGTTAATCAACTATGGAGCATCTGTTGAAAAAATGTACGGTGAAGGGTTTGTGCTTTGTGGTAATGCCACTGAGTTTATCGATCCTATATTTAGCTCAGGAGTTACATTGGCAATTGCCTCAGGGTATGAAGCAGCTGATCTAGTTGCTAAGAAACTGAAAGGTGAAGCAGTGGATTTTGAGGACTATTCGAAATTCATGTTTCAAGGAGTTGATGTTTTTAAAAGCTATGTAAAGTCTTGGTATAATGGCGACCTTCATACCATCTTCTTTACAAAGGGTGGTAAAGAAGA
>JBLIOB010000366.1:0-4019 GCA_047639575.1 Parvicellaceae bacterium | reverse complement strand
CCAATATCAATAGAGCCTCCAGTAGAATTTGTCTGACCACATATAACTTTTAATAAAGTTGATTTACCGGCTCCGTTTACTCCAAGAACAGCTAATTTATCAGTTCTTTGAATAGTAGCTGAAAGTCCATCAAATACTGGAAGTTCAGAACCATCCTTCTTCGTCCAAGATTTCTTAAGGTTCTTTAAAACTACAACATCATCTCCACCTCTTGGTGGTGTTGGAAATTCAAAACTTATTTGCTCTTCTTCAGGAGGAATAACGACTCTTTCAATTTTTTCTAATTTTTTAACTCGAGATTGAACTTGCGAAGCATGTGAGGCACGAGCTTTAAATCTAGCAATAAAATCTTCATCTTTTGCAATGCTGTCTTGTTGTTTTTTAAATTCTGACTTTATTTGATTAAGTCTAACAACTCGCTCTTTTTCATAGAAATCATAGTCACCACTATAAGAAGTAATCTTATAGTTTGAAATTTCTACTGTTTTCTTACAGACGTTATTCATAAAGTCTCTATCATGAGTTGTCATGAAAACTGCACCTTCAAAATTTTTCAGCCAAATTTCTAACCACAGAATTGTTTCCATATCTAAATAGTTGGTGGGCTCATCCATAATGATAAGGTCGGGGTTTATAACTAAAACTTTTCCTAAAGCAATCCTCATTTTCCAGCCACCGCTAAACTCTTCAATCATTTTATGATGATCTGAGGGCGCAACCCCAAGGCCAGTTAATACTTCTTCAGCTCTAACTTCTAAGTCATAACCACCCCTTTTTTCAAATTCAGTTTGAACATCCCCCATCTCAGCTAAGACTTCATTCATTTTATCTGGAGGAATATCAGGGTCACATAATTGAGCTTCGTACTTACTAAGTTTTTGCTGGAGAATTTTTATTTTATCATCACCACTTACCACAGCTTCTAAAGCAGATTGACCGGCCATCTCTCCAACATTTTGAGAGAAATATGCCATGCGAAGTTTTTGAGGAAAGCTAATTTGACCTGTATCACATCTCTCTTCTCCAATTATCATTCTAAAGAGAGTTGTCTTTCCCGTGCCATTTGGGCCAACTAAACCTACTTTCTCTCCAGGATAAATTTGAATATTAGCATTTGAGAAGAGTGTCTCTCCGCCTTGGATTTTAGATAAATTACTTATATTCAGCATTCTTTAACTCGATTTTGAAAAACCTAATCTATACGTACTTTCCAATGACCAGTTAATCAAGCTAAAATAAACCATGATTAATACTTCTAACCATTCCCTTGAAATACTTAAAAGTAAGTTTGGTTACGATCAATTTCGAGGAGATCAAGAAAAGATCATTAACTCTGTTATAGCTGGCCACAATGCACTTGTGCTAATGCCTACAGGTGGTGGAAAATCACTTTGTTATCAAATTCCTGCACTTGCACGTATTGGGACTGCGATTATCATTTCACCTCTTATAGCACTCATGAAAGATCAAGTAGATGCTTTAGTCTCGAAAGGTATTGAAGCTGAATTTTTAAATTCATCGATTTCCCACAGTGACCAAAAAGTTATTGAAACTGCTTTACTTGATGGACATGTAAAACTTCTCTATGTCTCACCTGAGAGAATGATGTCCCCGTATTTTCTAAACCTAATAGAGAGAATTGAAGTCTCTCTTTTTGCTATCGATGAAGCGCATTGTGTTTCTCAATGGGGCCATGACTTTAGGCCTGAGTATATGGAACTTGGTATTTTAGCCAAACGCTTTTCAAATATTCCGAGAATTGCATTAACGGCAACAGCAGGCTCAGCAACTCGAGATGAAATTATTCGCTGTTTATCTCTTCAAGGATCACCTGTATTTACTGGCTCATTTGATAGACCAAATATTCGTTACTCAATAGCTAAGAAAGGTCTGAAAGTTGATAATGTTAAAAAGCTAATTAATTTTATAGAAACGGATCACTTAGACGATTCAGGGATTGTTTATTGTCTCTCAAGAAAAAGTACTGAGGAAACTGCACAGCATCTTAAAGTTGCGGGCTTTAAAGCGTTTCCATATCATGCTGGGCTTCCACAAAAACATAGAGAAAAAGTTCAGGATAAATTTACTAATGATAAAAGTGTTATTGTAGTCGCAACCATTGCATTTGGAATGGGGATTGATAAACCAGATGTTCGATTCGTTGCCCATATGGATCTTCCAAAATGTTTAGAATCTTATTACCAAGAAACCGGACGAGCAGGACGAGATGGTCTTCCAGCACACGCTTGGATGCTTTATGGAATGAGAGACTTAATTCTTTTAAAAAAGATTGCTTGTAAAGGTGTTGGTTCAGCTGCAAGACGTAGAGTTATCGAAGAAAAGTTAGATGCAATTCTTGGATTCTGTGAAACAACTCAATGCCGACGTGAAGTCTTACTTAATTACCTTGATGATTCATATCAGGGACCTTGCGAAAATTGTGATACATGCCACAACCCTGTCGCTCAACAATTAGATGCTACAGAACTTGCTAAGCTTGCGCTCACTGCAATTTATGAAACCAGACAAGGATTTAATGTTCATCATACTATTGATGTTCTTGTAGGAAATATAACTAGTCATGTTCAAAAAAATGGACATCATCAATTACCTTGTTTTAAATCGGGTATTGAGTACGATGAAGCCATTTGGTATTCTGTTTTTCGTCAGCTTATAGCTCTTGGTCATTTGAAAATGATTATGGACGGACGTTCAGAGTTAAAGCTTACAAGAAAAGCAATTGATGTTTTAGATGGAAAGGCTGAAGTCTGCCTTCGTGCTGATTATAAAAAAACAGTTAGTAAACCAGTTGTAAAAGCCCAAAGAAAAACTAGAACTAAAAGAACTAAGAAAACTACACAAGTAGAAGCATTTCAACCATATGACGGGACCGATAGAACATTATTAGAAAACCTTAAAATATTTAGAACAAATCTAGCAAAGAAAAAAAGAACTAAAAGTTATAAGATTTTCCCTGATAAAACACTAGTGGAAATGGTTGAACAGCGCCCGACCGAATTGCATGAGTTAGAAAATCTATATGGAGTTGGCCCAAAGAAGCTTAAACGCTTTGGGAAGTTATTTTTAAAGGTACTCAACGAATTTTCCCAAGAATAGATTTATTTACTTAAAGACTGCTCGACCTAAAGCATTTGCAGTACCGCTTTTATTATAATCACCAGGAATTTGTTTAAGAGTCGACGTATAGTTTAAAAATGCCATCCATTCCTTAACTTCTTGAATTCCATTGGTTGGATTTTGATCTGCATCGATTCTAAAGTTTAAATAATGATCCTTATGTTTACGGTCTGTCATATTTACAGAACCTCCACTTGGAGTCATTAAATTTACATTCAGTGGAGGCATTCCCATCGCAATCAATTCGCTATCTAAACCAGACATCATTAAGAGCATATAGAGATTTACAACAACTGGATAAGGCCCATCATTTTCAAAGTCACCACTGGTAGCACCAGTAATAGGATTAGTTACAAGAGAAACTTTCTTTACTTCAACGCCATACTTAGGAATTCCCGCAACTTTAAGCCCATACTCATATTTGATTCCAGATATATTAAGAAAATAACTAGATCCTTTAACTGCTGGAATATTTAAGCCAACCCAAAGCATTTTTTTTATATCTGCTGCTGACATAAACATTGTTAATAATGGATATCCAGGGGCCATAACTTTTTGATCACTAGCGTTTGTCATTCCCAAAGGTAAAATACTAAATAGATTTGCAAATGAAGTCGCACCTGCCATCAAACTGCCACGAATTACTCCATTTGGAACAACTCCTAGAGAGTATGGAAATCTTTTTGCAATAACACTTCTATTCGCATCGGCAATTAAGTTACCCATCATACTTTCTTTAGCACTTTTAGGATCTGTTAAAAGAAATTTTGATGATGTTACGATCTTACCAAGCTTTAAGCCATTTCCAGACTTTGTTAATTTACTGTCTAAAGAAGTGTTCATCTTTGTAACTAATTTATTAAACTCCTTGTCTCCTGGGA
>JBLIOB010000365.1:0-4036 GCA_047639575.1 Parvicellaceae bacterium | reverse complement strand
GAAATGCAAGAAACTAGAGGTTTCGAATTTGTAGCAATTGACATTTTGCCTTCTAAAGAGGATACGGCAACCAATAAAACAAACATTGAAAAAGTTAAGGAAGGATTCAAGTCTGCTATTAATGATTCTCTTTTTGTTATCAATAATTCTGACAATCCAGTTTTTAACGAAGGTTTTGTGGCTCCAAACACTTTCGGTATAGAAATGGATACGATGATTCAAAAAGCTAAAGTTGGTGATGTAGTTGGTCCATATCTTGGAGCAGGTTTTTGGCAAATAGCTAAAGTATTACAATCGGATTCAGCTTATGAAGCCAAGGTAAGACACATACTTATTTCTGTTAATCCACAAAATCCAGCTGATGGTTTCCTTAAGAAGGCAAAAGCAGATAGTATTAAAGATGTTTGGACAGCCAAAGGGAACTTCTCTGAACTACTCAAGTTTTCTACTGATGTAGATAAAGACGGTGTAGCTAATAATGATGGTCTATATGACTGGTTTAGTTATGGAGCAATGGTTCCTGAGTTTGAAGAGTATAGTATGACCGGTGAGCTAGGAATTGTTGAAGTGGTACAAACTCAATTTGGATACCATGTAATGGAAGTTTTAGGAAGAAGAACGAATGGTAAAATGAGAATTAAAGCTCCTGTTATCCAACGAAATATTGTTCCTGGTGAAGATCAGATAGGTGTTTTTAAGGATAGCGCATATCGTTTTATCCAAGCAGCTAAAGAATCCGATGATTTCGAGGAGTACTGCAAATCAAAAGGATTTTTTGCGGGAATTAGCAATGAACCAAACATTGTAGTGACTAGACCATTTATGAATAATCCAGTTCTACAAAATAGCACGAATATTTTACGTTGGGCTTTCAATGCTGAGCTGAATGAGATTTCTGATTACTTCGAAATGAATGGATCTTACAAATTAGTAGTTGCCAAATTAACTCAGAATATTCCTGAAGGTCTTCCTTCTTTTGAAACTGCTAAGCAGGTTATGGAAGTGGAAGTAACGAATGTTGTAAAAGGGAAATATTTAGCTTCTCAAGCAGCTAATATTACTGACCTAAATGCATTGACTCAGAAATGGGGAGGAAATATTGCGGTGCAGAGTGCAACAGGTGTTTCTTTTAAGGATAAAAACTTAGATCCTTTACCGTTGCCACAACAACAGCAGCAACAACAACAACAAAAACCTGATGAAGCTGAGGTAATGGGAACTATCTTTACTTTAGAGCCTGGAAAACTATCTACGCCTATTACTGGTAGCACGGGGATGTACGTCCTAATGGTAGATGCCTTTGTTCCAATTACCAAGCAAAAGGAAGATTTCATTACAGAGAAAATTACGCTAGAGTCTGAATTAAGAGCTAGAGCGGATAGTGGAGTAATGAGAGCTTTAATTGATAAGGCTGACGTGAAAGATTATCGAAAGAAAAATGAGTTGATCGACAGCAAGTAGATCTCTCAAAAAATTAATATCCTTCTTTAGTTTCATCCATTAAGTTTGAAAATAAAGAAGGATTTTTTTTGTCCTAAACTTTCAGCTAGCCTTCTTTACTTTAAGCTGCTGTAGCATGTGGAATAAAATGGATATCGCTAAAATAGATAGTACTAAATGAATAGGCTGTAGGAAGGCTGGTACATCTAAGTATGCCATTCCGACACCAGCAAGGATTTCAAGAATAACAATTCCCACCAACCAATTAACCTGCCCTAAGCGTAAATTCCTTTTAACGTTTAATATCATTAGTGCAGCCGTTGCTAATAGCACAGCAATAGAGAATGAACGGTGGAAGTATATATTTGATCCCAATTCTGTGATCCAGCTAGTCCGATCGATGCTGCCATGCATTCCATCAATTAATTGTCTAATCCCAGTGCCAGTAAAAATTTGGATCGCGATTATTACAATTGCTGCATACACCAACCCTTTAAATTGGAAATCTCCAAGTATGATAACCCTTGCTTGGTCCCCTTGTGCAACTCGAATGATCTTGAGCTGGAGCGCAACATTAAAAATCGCAATAATCATATGGCTAGTTAACACCCACGGAGTTAAACTAGTGGCAACCGTCATTGCTCCCATCCAAGCTTGAAAACCAAATAGAATGATTTGAACCAAGCATAAAACCCCGAGCCAAGGCCGTTTCCTAATGTGTTTCAGAGATAAAATGAAGGTTAGAAACACAAGCAACCCGGCTACAGCTCCAATCAATCGATTTGCGTATTCAGTCCAAGTATTTGCAGCGTTGAAGTCTTGTTCTTCTCTGAGCGTATCGTCATTCCTAATTTGAGTGGCGACTTCCGTTAACCCGAATAATTCTAAGAAATCTGCAAACCTATTTATTTTTTTATCTCGTTTTGAAGAGTAGATTTCTTTATAGTTTTCTGGAAGCTGACTAACATCGGTGGGCGGTATGTATTGTTCGAAACACTTAGGCCAGTCAGGACATCCCATTCCGCTTCCAGACATTCTTACAATGCCTCCAGCAACCACAATTGCCATTATGGAGACTAATGTGACTTTCGTCAGTAAAATAAATCGATTCGAAACAGGATTCTTCATCTTCAGCAAAAGTAGCAATACTGAATGCAATACAAATCGAATATTTTAAGTTTTTAATAGAGAGGAAATAAAAACAGTTGATCTAATTTACTTTGCAGCGATATAATAACATAAAGCGAATGTTATCTGCAACCAATTCAAAATCTGTTGTCTATTGAAATAGAAACTGCGGATAAAGTCGTAAATTTTGGAACGCTGTTTTGTAAAAACAGAAATATGAAAAAAATATTCGCCCTGATTCTTTTAATAGGAATCACACATGCTGGCTTTAGCCAGAAAGCCGGAGAGATTCAAGTAGGAATCAGAAGTACAACAAGTTTGTTTAGCCATGATGCCGATTTTGGATCTGGAATAGGTGGCCAATTTAGAATAGGTTTATTCGACCGAATGAATACAGAATGGTTCGCTGATTATATTACTTCAGACATAGGCGGTCTGGGGAAAAGAACTGATGGACACGTAGGGTGGTCTGTAATGTTCTATCCACTTCCCGTTAAAGAGCGATTTATCCAACCGTACATCTTAATGGGTCATTGCTTCGATTACACACACATCGAAATTTTTGAAACTGGAGACACGCAAGAAAAATGGAGTTCAGCTTTTCAAACAGGCATAGGCACACACTTTAATCTTTCAAAAAGAACGGACCTTTCACTTTCTGCCCAATATATGGGGCATTTAGGTCCTGATCTTCATGTAGAACATGATAGAACGGATGAGGGTCAAATTCATATCATATCTGATCCAGAAAACAGAACGTTGGAAGGACACTTATTAATAACAGCTAGCTTTAACGTTAAAATCGGACAACTATGGTCAAAATAAGTTTATCAGTAATCCTTATAGGATTAATGTCTTTTGCTGCGGCACAAGACGATGCGTCAGTTTCCTTTGCCGATAAAAAAGGACTCATTAGATCAGGACTAGGCCTTAAGCTAGGAAGTAACGCTTCATTCTCTAGCTTTTACGGTAGTGGAGATTTAGAATATTATATAGATAATAAAGTGTCTTTTGAGGGAGAAACCAATTACTTTCTTGGGAATTTAAAGGCCCCGGAAAATCATAATGTGGTTAATCACCATTCGCTGTTAGCTGGATTAAACTATCACTTGGGAAGTGGTAAAGGGTTCGATCCATATGTTGGTTTGAAAATTGGCGTAGGGATTTCAGAAATAGATCGGGTCAATCATGAGGCCGGAACCGAATGTTATGAAGAAGTACAAGTTGATCCTTTAGCGGCAATTCAGCTCGGATTCAACTATTACACCGGGAAATACTTCCACATGTTCATGGAAACAGGATATCAATCACAGAGACATAATACGATGGCTAACCCAAGCTTGAAACTAAATGAGATTAGCTTTAAGTTTGGCCTGGGAATTCATGTAGACTGGTTTCAGAAGTTGAATTTGAAAACAAATGGAAAATAAAAAAAACCAATGTTATAGGGGTTAAATCACCATAATTT
>JBLIOB010000364.1:0-4103 GCA_047639575.1 Parvicellaceae bacterium | reverse complement strand
GGGAAGCTCAATTAAAATGATCATACAAAAAGAAAAACCGGAGAAACCATTACCACTATTAGATAAAAGGCAATTAGAAGTCGCGATAGAGTTTGCAAAAGAAACCTTCTCCGCCAAGCTATCAAACTCCCTGAACCTTCTTAAGGTTTCGGCCCCACTACTTTTATCAAAATCTAGTGGACTTAATGATAACTTAAACGGAATAGAAGAGCCGGTGCAGGTTAGAATTAAAAGTCATGGTACTGCAGAAGTGGTTCAATCTTTAGCTAAATGGAAACGATTTAGGCTTAAAGAACTCTCTATTCCTGAAGGGCATGGTCTCTATACTAATATGAATGCGCTGCGTCAGGATGAAGATTTAAGCAATATTCACTCCGTCTATGTAGATCAATGGGACTGGGAAAAACACATTTGTAAAGCAGACAGAAGCATCCCTTTTTTAAAAAACCAAGTCAGCAAAATATACAAGGCGTTAGTAGATACAGAAAAATTGATTGAATCAATTTACCCAGAGCTTCACGCTATTCTTCCCGAACAGATCCATTTTATCCATAGTGAAGATTTGGCTTTGATGTATCCAAAACTATCGCCAAAAGAACGGGAACATCAACTATCTAAATCTCATGGAGCCGTATTTATCATTGGAATCGGTGGAGAAATAAACGGCTATAGCAAACCCCATGATGATAGAGCTCCGGATTACGATGATTGGTCTACTCCTACTTTCGCTTCTTACAAAGGTCTTAATGGCGATCTGATTGTCTGGCATCCTGGACTAGGCCATTCGATAGAATTATCTTCAATGGGAATACGAGTTGATAAAGCGGCTCTAGCAGTTCAATTAGCAATTTCGGATGAACTGCAAAGAGAACAATTTCCATTCCATCAGGCAGTGTTGAAGAATGAACTTCCACTTAGCATCGGTGGAGGGATTGGTCAGTCAAGAGTTGTTATGTTTCTTTTGAAAAAAAGTCACATTGGTGAAGTACAACATGGAATCTGGCCAGAACAGCTGGACCAATTAAACAATATCGATTTTTTATAACCTACATAAAAGGCCGCACGCAAATTAGCGTGTGGCTTTAATCAATAAACAATAATCGGCAAAGAAAAGAACTGATCTTCATTACTTATTCTAACTATGTACCATCCTGGATTTAGGTCTTTTATTACTATTTCATCGTCAGTAGAGCCATAGGAAGCTGAATAAATCAACTGTCCATTAACGTTTAAGATTTCATGCTTCGAGACTTTAAAACCAGTTGGCAATAGAATAGTTGCGTTTCCATTAGATGGATTTGGATAGATCTTAAAATCTGATTTAGAAAACTCACGAGTGCCAATTGTATTAGGGTCAAATAAGTTGATGTTATCAATGTATATATTATTCCCATTCCCGCTCGTAAAAGCAAATTTCACCATTAAATTATCCACGAAAAAAGCAGCTGCAATGTTCGTGATACTTACTGATTTCCATTCCGTTTGATTTGCAGGAGAGAATGAAGAAATTAAGGTGTCTGGTACCGTGGCCAAATCGAACGTAGAGATTGATTTCCTTATAACCCAGGAATCTCCACAGTTATTACTTACATACACTTTTAGATTATCAGCGGATAAGCTAGATGCTTTTGAGTAGGCATATTTAAATTCTAATTCAATGTCAGTTAGTCCACTTGCATCTATAGGATAGGAAACAAGGTCATCTGTTTGTCCCGTCCCGGCTCCTAGATTATTAATATAGGCAGAACTAGAGCCCTCATAACCGACAGAGTTATTCACTTCCCAACCAACCGATCCATCCGGATTATTTATATACCAATCCAAATTAGGCAGAGATAAAGCTGATTCGAATCCCTCACTAATAAACCAATTTGAACCTGCAGATGGCAATACAGTGATTAGCTGTAACTCGATTAGTGAATCTGAATTAGTCCCGTCCGTTGAAACTAGCTTGACATCATATATTCCCTCCGTGCCGTATACTGCAAAAGTTAACGAATCGGATTGAGTGGTTATCGTTGCTCCGCTAAAAGTCCACATCCTACTTGTAACAAAATTATATGATGCATCTGCAAACCAAATGGTATCTCCAGCGCATACTACATTATCTGAATATGTGAAATCTGTTTTACAAAAAACACTTGGATCATTTACTCCAGTTGCTAACAAATTAGGAGTGCTCCATAAATTATCTCGATTCGCTATGCTGCTATTCAACGAAGCGTGCATTCTCACTTTTTGACCCTCTGTAAACATGATTGCGCAGTAGGCATATTCCATATAATTCTGAACATTATCTAAGGAACTGCAGCTTGTTCCAGACAGATTACAAACTTGCCATCCGATGGTTTCTGGTGTATCTAATACTCCATCATCAAAGGCACAATTACCAGCGTCCGCAACCGGCAGATAAGGAAAACCTGGAACATTATTACCTCCCCATGCGTGCTGTAAATTTAGGTAATGACCAATTTCATGTGTCAATACAGTACTTGTGAAAGGAGAGGATGTGCCAATACTTCCACAATAATCATGAGCCAGTACTATTCCATCCCAACCAGGTAAAGTGTCTGCAGCTGACGGAACCAAAGCATGTCCTGCGAGTCCAGCAGCATCTGCGCAGATATAGACATTTAAATACTTGGATGGGTCCCAATGAACAATGCTTTTTACAGCGTGATCTCCGATGTATGTTTCAGGACTTGCGTTCCTCGTAATACCGTTGGTACAATTACCTAGAGGATCAATTTTCGCCAGTTTAAATTCAATTTGACAATCGGCTGCTATACTTTGAAATGCTGGCGCTATTGAACTTGTGTCTGCATTTAACTTTTGGAAGTCTTCATTTAAGACGTTTATTTGATCCAAAATCTGCGCATCCGAAATGTTTTCTACTCCATAATTATGAATAATATGGAACACTACAGGAATGGTATAAAGCACACTAGCTTTCGCTTCCGGATTTAACGAATAGTTTGCCGTAAACTGTTCTAGTTCTAAATTATTCTGAATCACCTTATTATGAATTCCTGGAAAACCCATGTACAACCTCTGGTGCATTTCATCTGTACCGCATTGCTTGATTTGAGCAGATGAAGAAAAGCTAATAAAGCAAATTAGAAGTAGTAAAATGGAGTATTTCATGCTAGGGAGTTTCTACTAAATTAGAGAAACTTACTAGAAGTTTAAAAGAAGTGTGGTAAAAGGAAAAGAAATCATTTTTACGTTCACCAATCACAAATGTAAACCACACTCGGTTTTGGGACTATTGTTCCATCTACCCTCTCTACCTTCTCCAGGCGCAGTGCAATGTGTACATCCAATTGAATAATATCCTTTTGAAATTAGCGGGTGGAATGGGAGATGATGATCTTTTATCCAGTTTTCTCTTCCTTCACTTGTCACGTCAAGCAAAGGGTAAAATTTCAAGATCCCATTTCGCTGTTCAAAGAAATCAAGAGATGATCTATGATTACTCTGCCACTTCATTAATCCGGAAACCCAAACAGTATGTTTTTCTTTCAAGCCTTGCAGCGGTTCAACTTTATTAATTGAGCAGCATAAATCAGGGTTCTTACTCCATGTTTTATCATCGCTAGTGAACTTATGTTTGTCCTCTTCAGCTCCAATACTAATTACGTTTAAATCGTAAAGCTGAGTCAAATACTCTTTATAAATCAAGGTCTCTTTAAAGTGATAACCTGTATCAATGAAATAAATAATTTGACCTTTATTTACGTCAGAAAAGACTTTTAAAAGCATCGCAGAAGTTGCTGCAAAAGAAGAAGTCAACATAATCTCATCATGAGGGAATAGTTCGTACAATTTCTCCACCCGCTGATGTGGGGTTAATTGAATGAACTCTTTATTCAATTTCTCAATATCAGTTTGGTCTAACGTATTGTTCATTGTATCAAAGGTATCTTTTTGCGTCATCTTAATTTCTTTAATCATATAATTCTGAACTTAAGTATCTTTCGCCTCTATCGCACACAATAAATACAACCACTCCTTTATCAATTTCGGTAGCGACCTTCATTGCAGCGCTGAACGCTCCACCTGAACTCATTCCGCCAATTATCCCAAATTCCAAAGCTAATTTC
>JBLIOB010000363.1:0-4113 GCA_047639575.1 Parvicellaceae bacterium | reverse complement strand
AGTACATTAAGCCGATAAACATAGCTATTTTTAGTGACAGGCTGGCTTGCTTATGCTTTTGTTTATACAATAATATTATTGCAATAATGATCATTGAAAACGTACCTACAATAAAGTAAATCTTGCTTAGCAATCTTCCGTCAAAGATTGGATTAAACCAAATTACTGCTGTCAAAACGACAAGCAATCCAATAATTAGATAAGTTGTTTTAGTTACGCCCAATATGATGGGTAGTGACTTGATTTTGATGGAGCTATCACCATCCATATCAATTATATCTTTAGTTATTTCTCTTGTGAGATTGATGAAAAAGGCCATCTCCATAAAGAAGAAAATGAATTCATTAAACCTAGTTTGAAACAGTTCTTTCGATGCTCCCTCGTATGTCTCAGGATTGATGTTGTATAGCGTGATCGGAATATCATATAAAAGAGCGTATGCTGGGACAAATGCGATGATCAATGCGACCGCCACATTTCCAATAAATGGAAGTGATTTAAGTTTAACGGCATATACAAACAAAACAAAATTGAAGAATACAGTTATAATTACTGGTAAAATGCTTGAATGAACGGACGCTATTACAGAGCCAATACTAAGTAGAACAAGAACTCCGTAAAGAAGAAGTGTCTTTTTTTTACTCAAATCTTTTTCTACAACTACTTTTTCTGGTTTGTTTATTAAGTCTGCCTCGACATCGAAAAAGTCATTAATTACGTAACCAGCTGCGGCAGCTAACATTACTGAAAGAACCATGAATGTAAATTGAACATTGGTTGAATACAACTCAATTCCCGATATGTTTAAGTTAGTTTCGAAATAAAAAAATCTCAGGAACACTAATGTTAGTGCCATAATGGCCAAGTTTAAAGGCCTAATAATTTTAATGATTCCAATGATGCTTTTCATGATTCCAAATGCATTTACGCATCAAACCATTTACCATGAAGCCTAAGCGTTTGCTCTATCACATCTCGTACGCATCCTTTGCCTCCATCAATAGTGGACACATATTCTGCAACGGCTAAAATTTCAACTGCAGCGTCTTTTGGACAAGTAGGAAGCCCAACTTTTTTCATCACGTCACGATCTGGGATGTCATCACCCATGTACAATATTTCATCTAACGAAATTGATTTTTTCTCCATATAGTCGGCCAAACAATCCAGTTTGGTTCCAGCTTCCATATATACATCTACAATTCCAAGATAATTTAATCGTTGCTTAACCATTGGGGAGTTTCCTCCTGTTATAATGCAAACATTAAATCCATTTTTTACGGCATGTTGCATGGCAAACCCATCTCTAGTGTTCATTACACGCACCATTTCGCCACTAGGGTCAAGAATTACACTACTGTCAGTCAGAACACCATCTACATCAAAAATAAATGTGGAAATAGCTTTTAATTTCGTTTTGTATGAGCTCATTTGGAAGCTTGAGAATTGATAATCAATTTTGTTAATCGTTCGTAAAGTTCTTTTAATTCCTCTTGATCTGACAGAATTTTCAAATGTTCTGCAATCACCAATTGATCATTTCTTTTTGCCGGACCTGTTTGAATGTCAATGGGTAAGTTGTTTTGAACTTTTAGGGCCGTTTCTAAAATGAGTGGTTTTAATAGATCAAATGACAAATCATTGTTCGTACAATACTGTTGCGCTTCAGAATACAAGTGATTAGTGAAATTGTTTACAATAACGGCTGCAACATGCAATTTCTTTCTTTTTTCTGAACCCATGAATTCCACAGAAGGTGAGATTCTTTTTGCTAATTCCTCTAATTGCAGTCCAAAGTCACGATGAGAGGTTTCTAATAAGATTGGAATTTCTGTTTCCAATGATATTTGACTGGAGGTCAACGTCTGAAGAGGGTAGAAGGATCCGTACTTTCTAGATTTGTTCGCCAACACATTGAATTGCACACTTCCTGATGTGTGAACACAATTTATATGTTCTGGAAGTTGCTCAGCTATAAACGGCAATTTATCATCAGGAATAGCGATGATTATTAGCTCAGTATCTTTGTCAACCTCTTCAAGACTAGCAATAGTCTTAGCATTTACAAGTTCCGCCAATGCTTTGGACTTGAGTAAATTCGGGCTGTAGATTTGATTTACGTTTGCACCAACATCATGCAATCTTACGGCTAAGTTCGATGCTACGTTGCCAGCGCCAATAATTACTATTTCGTTGATTTTATCCACCTCTCTTTTACTGAGGGTGAAATTAATTAAAATATTCAAGGAACAGAGGCCATATTATTCAATAAACCACGATTCTTTACTTACATTTGCAGCCATTGTTCTGAGCGGAATATTTACGTTCAAACGAAGACCAATTTATGGATTTTTTAAAGCGGCTTTTATTTTCTACAACAACCATGGGTCTGTTGATGCTTGTTTTCCTGTCATCCATTGGTATTGCTACCTTTATTGAAAGCATTGATTCTACTGAAGCTTCTAAAATAATAGTCTATAATACGTTTTGGTTTGAACTTGTTTTGGTGCTTTTAACAGCTAACCTGATCTATAACACATTTAAATATAGGATGTGGAGAAAGGAAAAATTAGCGGTGTTAACTTTTCACCTTTCTTTTATCATCATTATTATCGGTGCAGGAATTACCAGATATACGGGTGAAGAGGGAATAATCAAAGTGGCAGAAAATGAAGCTGTTAGCTATATGTACTCAGCCGAACCGTTCATAAATATAACTGGATTAAACACAGATGGCACTCAAAATAAGGTTGAAACTCAAAAGTGGTTTGCCAAATCCACCCCTTATTCATACGCTAACGATTTCTCCTTCGACTTTCCTACTCGCTCCGGTAAACCTTTAACTATTGAATACGTTGCGTTCGTTTCTAATTCTGTTGATAGCGTAAAGAAAGTAGCTAAGAATGGATCTGACATTTTAGAGTTTGTTATTGACGGAACACCACATTTCCTAATGGATAAAGGGTTAGTTGAAATCAGCCAAGGTGTGTACATTAGCTTCAATAACGATAGTGAATCTTCAGCAATTCAAATCACTTCAGAAATGGGTGATCTGTTTATCCAGTCTCCTTATGATGGTCTCTTTAAGAACATGGAAGAGTTAACAGTCGAAGACCGATCAAGTCCAAATGGGATTGTTATGGATACGTTAGTTCGAGACGATAAGCACTCTTTTAGTGCAAGAACTTTATATCAAATTGGTGGATCTCAAATAGTTTTAAAGAATTACCATAGTGGCGTATCTATGACATTAGCTAGCTCAAGTGAAGATGGCGCAGGAATAGATGCATTAGTTGTAAACGCAGTATCCGCTTCAGAAACGAAGCAAATCGTTTTAAAAGGAGGAAAGGGTAGACCTGGAATTCCGTTTCCATTCCTAATGGAGGGGGTTCAGTATATGGCTCGTTACGGATCTAAAATTGTGCAGCTTCCGTTTCAAGTTGGATTGAAAGATTTTAGGCTAAAAACTTATCCTGGATCATCAGCACCTTCATCATTTGAAAGTGACATTATAGTTGAAGACACAATTAATGGAACCACGATTGAAAGAACAGTCCTAATGAATAATGTATTAGATTATAACGGATATAGATTGTTTCAAAGCTCCTACGATTCAGATTTACAGTCTGGAGCTCCTAACATTACTCTTCTATCTGTTAATCATGATTTCTGGGGAACTTGGGTAACTTATTTAGGATACTTCTTAATGACGCTAGGTTTTATTATTTCGCTGACCACAAAAACTTCAAGATTTAGATTCCTTTCAAAAGCAATTAAGAAAGCATACAAAGTCTCTGCAACTGTTGCGATTATTGGCCTTTCTGTATTTGCTTATGGCCAAGATCCAGAATATAAACCTGTCCCAATTGAGCATGCCGAACTAGCGGGTAAAATCTGTGTTCAAGATTATAATGGTCGGATTAAACCACTTCACACGCTTTCAACAGAAGTGATGCGGAAAATATCCAAAAAAGATAAGTTTGAGTATCAAGATCCTGTTCAAGTTTATCTAGGCATGATGTTTAGACCGGATCATTGGCAAGAAGTACCAGTGATGTATATCAGAAATTCAGATGTTAGAAAGAAAATTGGAATTTCTGGTAGTTATGCCTC
>JBLIOB010000362.1:0-4147 GCA_047639575.1 Parvicellaceae bacterium | reverse complement strand
GGAGTATCGGGAGAAGTAGCAAATAAGATGGCGGATTTATTAGCCCGTATTTCTTCAGGGCTTCAGTTAATATGTATTTCACACTTGCCTCAAATAGCAAGTAAAGGGCAGCAACATTTTAAAGTATATAAATCAGTTACTGAAAATAGTACGACTACGGAAATAGTACTGTTAAACAAGGATCAAAGACTATTAGAGATCGCTGAAATGTTAAGTGGAAAAGATCCTAGTGATGCTGCAGTACAGAATGCACGCGAGCTTCTAAATTAAAATCTAGATTTATTGTTAACACTTAATAACTATACATTTCGAATTATTTTAACTTTACGGTTCTTATTTAAAATAGCACCAGAAAAAAGACTTAGATGGCAGGATTATTAGAAGGAAAAAAAGGAATCATTTTTGGAGCGTTGAACGACATGTCCATCGCTTGGAAAGTAGCAGAGAGAGCACATGAAGAAGGAGCAACTTTTGTACTTACTAATGCTCCGGTTGCTATGAGAATGGGAGCAATCAATGAATTAGCTGCAAAAACAGGAAGCGAAGTAATTCCAGCAGATGCAACTGTTAATGAAGATTTAGAAAACTTATTTATTAAATCGCAAGAGATTCTTGGAGGAAAAGTAGATTTCGTTCTTCACTCTATCGGAATGTCTCCAAACGTTAGAAAAGGAAAAACATATACCGACTTAAATCACGAATGGTATAAAAAGACAATAGACATTTCTGGAATGTCATTACATAGAACACTTCAGGCTGCTAAAAAATTAGATGCAATTAATGATTGGGGAAGTGTAGTTGCCTTAACTTATATTGCTGCTCAACGAATTTTTCCAGATTATGGAGATATGGCTGACGCAAAGTCTGTATTGGAATCTATAGCAAGAAGTTTCGGATATCATTACGGCAAAGACAATAAGGTTAGAATTAATACGATCTCACAATCACCTGTAATGACTACGGCAGGACAAGGTGTTGGAGGATTCGATGCTTTCCTGAATTTTTCAGAGCAAATGAGCCCATTAGGAAATGCGGGATCTTTAGATTGCGCAAATTACTGTTTGGCCATGTTCTCAGACCTTACTAAATATGTAACGATGCAGAATTTATTTCACGATGGTGGATTCAGTAAAACTGGCGTTACGGCCGAGGTTATGGAAAAATTCATGGGCGAATAGATAACACTTTCAAATACAGCACTTTAAGTCCTGCTGTCTGGTTGCTCTGCGCAGGACTTTTTTATTCCTGCTCATTCATAATTATAATTTGAGCAAATAGCCTTAGATTAGAGCAGCTAACATTATAGAATATGAAAAAAATTTCACTTATCGCGATTATCGCTTTTATTGCAACATCTGCTTTCTCACAATTCGAATCAAGTTCATTTACCTCAACTGGTAGAGGTGGAGCTACTACTTTTGCGACAGACTATCAAGCTGTAGGGATAAATCCAGCCAATTTGGGATGGGAGTATAAGTTTGATGACAAGAAAGTTGCTATGGGCTTCAATGAGATGACCTATTCAATCCATTCTGCTGCCTTAAGTAGAGATGAACTTAGGAATAGCATTAAAGAGACCATTCGAGGAGAGGGTAGTGATTTTACTTATCAAGAAAAGGTGGAGGCCGCAAAGGACTTTGCAAATTCAGGCTTAGCATTCAATGCGGATTATGGATCGTTCGGATTTTCATTTATGAGTGAAAAGTTTGGAGGAATTGCTTTTAGAATGAATGATCGTATCCAATTCTATTCTCAGTTAGGATCTACGGCTTCGGATTTACTTTTTAAAGGAAGAACATCAGATTATTTTGATGTATTAACCTATGTGAACTTCGATTCATTAACAGGATTATATGATACCACGCTAATTTCTAATCACGCTAATTTAGATCCTGACTCTGCGTTAAATGTTATTTCAGGGCAGGCAAGTATTCCTTTGAATTTTTCTAAGCTATTTGAAAATTCAGAAATATCCATGAGCTGGACAAGAGAGTATAACTTGTCTTATGGAAGAAAACTTTTTGGTTCAGACAGTACGTTTATGCTTTATGGTGGAGTAGGGATCAAGTTTCTACATGGAATGGGATTACTAGAGCTATCTTCAGATGGCGAGACATTAACCGCCTTTTCTGCAACTTCGCCCGTATTCAATGTTGACTATGGTTCAGCAGCATTAACTAACCCAAGTACTATAACAAACCCGAGTGGAGGTTGGTTTCCACAGCCCGTAGGTAAAGGGTGGGGTTTTGATTTAGGATTTAATGCAGTCATCAAAAATAAATTGAAAATAGGAATTGCCGTTACAAATGTTGGATCGATCACATGGGACGGGAATGTATATACTGCAAAGGATACATTATTAATCGATACGCAGGATGCTGGATTAGAAAGTTACAATATTGGAACGCAACTAGGAGATTTGGCAGGAGATAATGGAATATTTCAATGGAATGGACTAACAACTAAAAAGGTAAATCTTCCTACAATGGTAAGAGCTGGCGCTAGCCTTAGGTTCAGTGATAAAATTGAAATAGGTTGTGATTTATTACTGCCTACTAATACCGTTCCTGGTAGTCTTGAAGGAGCAATGTTTGGCTTAGGAGCTGACATAACTCCTATTAAATGGCTAAACCTTTCAGCTGGATTTGTGACGGGTGGAAATTATGATTTCCAAATTCCAATTGGGATTACTGTGATAGCTGGAAATGGTGGTTGGGAAGCTGGAGTAGCGTCAAGAGATGCGATCACTTTCTTTACTAAAAATGGTCCAACACTTTCTCTTAGCATGGGGTTCATGAGGTTTAGATTTTAATTATGTGTAGATACTGTATTCTTATCTTTTTTGTATTCCTTGCTTTATTTTCATTTGGACAAACGCAAAATGTTGAAGATTTGAAGGGCAAGGTATCTTCTATCGGAAACTCCATCAATAAAGGGTTTACTGAAAAAGCTTGGAAAAAAGAACAGGAATCTTGGAAAGTGCAAATTGAAAGTGCTTCAGATATAACCGGAGTATCTGCTTCCTTAATTAGTTTGAATGGGTTTTTCAACCAGAAAGCTAAAAAGTCAGAAATAAGTCTGTCTGAAAGTAAATCCATAGAGGAATTAACTCGCAACCTATTTGCGTTAAGCTCTAGCCTTAAGAAAGAAGCAATTGGTGCAAACCTGACAGATATAACCACTGTATTAAAAAAGTCAATAGATCAATATGATGCTGACAAAGCAAAGGCCGTTGCAGCTGCTGAAGCTAAAGCCCAAATGAAACCCTTCGTGGATGCATTTAGTGGCCATTTCGTTAAACTATTTGATGATTCGAAAAAGGCAAGATTTAAGAATTCTGCCGGGCTTGAGTGTGATGGGAAAAAGGTGTCTTTACTTATCGGGGAAGAGGATACTTATAGAGCGGAAATAAAATTTGACTGTGGTTCAGATCAAGCTGTTGCAAAAGACTTATGTCTTGAGCTTCAAAAAGTAGTAGACCAAAAGGTTCCCTCTAGTTATAAGATGTCTAGAGACTTTAGTCAAGAGTTTTCCGCTAGCATTTATGCAAAAGTTTGGGAGTTTCAAGCAGAAAAATTTGCTGATATGGCTAAGCAGCCAACAGTGGGAATTGGAGTGTCTAATGAGGCCGATAAATACACGGTGATTATTCGAATAATAGAACCAGTATTCAGAAGGTAAATGGCCAAAATAAACTACAAGACCAATTTAAAAGGAGATTTATTAGGCGGCTTAACAGCAGCAATTATAGCCATACCTGTAGGACTGGCATTTGGTGAAGCATCAGGATTAGGACCGAAATATGGTTTGTATACCGCGGCTATCTTAGCAATTATTGCATCGGTAATTGGTGGAACTAAAACATTAATTTCAGATCCAACAGGTCCAATGACGGTGGTTGCAGCAACTGTTGTGACGGCTGCTCTTACTGATTACGGCAGTGGTATTGGTGATATAGGGTTGTCTAGCCCAGCCTGGCTCTATGTCGTTATTACTTTTGCTTTAACAGGGCTGTTCCAAATAATTTTTGGGTTCTTAAACATTGCTCAGTATATCAAGTACATTCCTTTTCCTGTAGTATCTGGATTTATGGGTGGAATTGGAGTAATTATTATTTTGCTTCAACTGTACCCGCTAATGGGGTATG
>JBLIOB010000361.1:0-4164 GCA_047639575.1 Parvicellaceae bacterium | reverse complement strand
TAGCCACTGGTATAACTTACCTCTGTCGAGGTATAATGTTTTATATTCACACTCTTAAATCCTCTAGGTAACTACGTTACACGGATTTAATTTCTAACGCTGAGAGGCTTGACAATTTAACTTAACGAAAATCGTAATTTTAGGGAAGGCTACACCTGCGTCTATTAGCAAGCTTAATAAGCTACAAAGATTGTACTTACCTAGCAACAAATTAGCTCAACTACCTAATACAATTGGTGGCCTTACCAGCTTAGTAGAATTGAATTTAGGATACAATCAACTCACATCTCTTCCAGAAAGCATTATCAAACTCAGTAAATTGAGGAAATTGGGAATCAGCAACAACAAACTAACTAGCCTGCCAAAGACCATCTAGTGGACTTATCGGCCTAGAAAAATTATACGTCTACGGCAATCTTATTCCTGAGTCAGAAAGAGCAGCTATTCAAAATTTATTGCCAAACTGTAGGATCATTTGGGAGGAAGCAGATCTTTGGAAGTAGTGTGTTGATTGAGTTTACTGAGATTCCAGCAATTCTAAGGTCGTTTGATACACAGGCTCGTTCACCATCTTGGCTTTTAACCAGGCATAAAAGCACACGATAAAAATATCCTCTTCTTCCTTTGCTTTGAATTCTAAGGTCCGTTCTACTTTCAATTTGAATTCATTAGAAGCTATTAGTTCAGGTTGTTGGTAGTATTCCTTGACTAATTTCAAAAACCGAAGAACTTGAGATTCTTGCGCCAGCTTGAATCGATCTTTATACCTCCTTACCAAACTGCTCATTCTTGAATCCACATAATCGATATCGCCTAATTCTATATGAAGTAAAATCTCCATGTAGTTCTTATTTAACGCCCACTCTATTCCAATGTAAGATTCATACCAACTATCGGTTTTGTTGAAATCAACCAGAATATTCTTAACTGCCTTGAGGTCATTCTGCTGGAAATAAATCATCATTAAAGCCAATTTAAGATTTAGCAATTCCTCTTCTTTAAACCCTAACTCCAAAAGATGATTCAACTTACTTACCGCCTCTTTTTGTTTGCGTGTGAAGTTTAAATTCAACGCTAGTAAAGTGTGATGTTGAATCACTCTTGACTGATAATACCGACTGTCCATTCTTTTCATTTGGGCCTGCATCAAATCCAAATAGAACATACTCTTCTCAAAATTCCGTTTTCTGAAATGGATGTTTGCCAATAGATACAACACATCTATGTGATAAATTATGTACTTATTAGTGTCAAGATTAGAGCCACCTATTGCCAATACCTGTTCTTCGAAAAAGAGATTTACATGGTAATAATCTTTGTTGTACGCGCCAGACACATCAGCTATTTGGGCTATTTGATATAAGGCCTGGAAGTTATATCCTTGAATATCAGAAATATTAAAACGTTCATAAGTATCAATCACCAACTTATTAAGATCTAGCGCCTCGCCTACTTTGTTTGCTGAAAGAAATGCCTTTTGAATAACGGCCTGCGCCATGTTTAATCTTTCAAAAGCAACAAACTCCTTTTTATTGATTTCAAATTTCTTAATTAGCTCTTCCTGTTCTGGAGATAACTCATGATATGAGTATTGGATGTACGTGTGGTAAATTTCATTCAACAAAGAGTAATGATTGATCTGAATTGCTTTCTTCTCAGAACTATTTAAAATCTTATAAGCCAATTTGAACTTATCATGATTAAATAATTTCCTGGCCATGAGCATAAGCTTCATAATCGAAACTTCCTCTGTTGACTCTTGTTCTAAAGCCACTCTTGCATTAAAATCTAATAATCGATCATAAAGCCTTTTAGAAAGTACATTGTAAGCATTAACTCCAATTTCGTTTCGAATTACCTCTTCCCTATTTTGAATCAATGACTTAAATAAATCAACGTTTCGAGTGTCAGTTCGCTTGTTCCGATTAGATAGGTATCTAATGAAATTCGTCTGTTCAGATCCGGACATAATAGATATTAACTCCTTTATTCTAGACATATATCGTAAGTAATATTGATCACAATTCCTTTATTTAATAAACTTATTGGGTTAATCCAAATATTATATCGTAATAAATATACATATTTTCAATTGTGCCGCTACCCGATCTTGTGCAATTTTGATTCATCAATTAAAAACAAAAAACATGATAACTCAAGAAACACAAAACATACAAGCTCCAGTTCAAGAAACTTTAAAAGGAAATAGATTAAAGGGCGTTCGTCCAACTGCAGCATTTATTGGCGCAGCTTGGGCCGGACTTGGACTTGGATTAATCTCTTATTGCATCGGATTATGGAATGCTACAATGGAACTCAACGAAAAGGGATACTATTTTACAATTATTCTTTTCGGTTTGTTTGCCGCCATTTCAGTCCAAAAATGCGTGAGAGACAAAGCTGAAGGAATCAACGTTACCGACATATATTATGGAATTAGCTGGGTAATGGTAATTGCTTCAATCACTTTACTTATTGTCGGCCTAACGAAAGCAGACCTACTCTTAAGCGAAAAAGGATTCTACGGGATGTCATTTGCATTGGCTCTATTTGCTTCCGTTACGGTTCAAAAGAACACTAGAGATATAAAAGTGATTGATAATAAGTAATCATTTCTTCAATCAACTATATTCACAACTTAAATTATTCAAATGAATTTTTACAAAATTATAACAAGTGCTGTATTGACCTTGTCAGTATCAGCGCTAGCCTTCGGTCAGATTGGTCAAAAGGAAATAAAACAAGTTTACAACGAATGCTCCATATCAATCTTTACTGGTGATGAAGCAGCCATTATAAATACTGCCAAGTTTCCGGTAAGAATGGTTACACAGTATCATTCTGAACCTTTAGAAAAATCACAATTCGAGATGATTCTTAAGAAAACCTTAAACGCACCAACCAAAGCTGCATTAAAAATAGGCTCAGTTGAACAATTTGTTGAGCTAAATACAGGAACCGATACAAAGGCTCTACTATACATCACCGAGCCGTACACTAACACTTATGATCATTCGCCAGAAAAAATAAAGTCAGTTATGGCTTTCGTTCTGGAGCAAGAAGCTGGAGTTTGGAAACTAGTAGAATTGGCTGGATATAGGCTGTCTGGTGACAGAAACTACAAACAGAATATCCAAAAATTAGCAGAATCACATTACCGATCCTTGGAGTTAGTTGCCTTCGGGGAGGATCTCGTCACGCATTTGCAAACAGGTAATTCAAAACAAATACTCGAATTAAACAGTAGTGCATTTGTCAATGATCTATGGAGAGTAATAAGCATTCTTCATCTACAAAATATAGATATGCGAGAGATGAATGACCTTGATAATCCAGCTAAAAGGAGCTCGTTCAAAATGAATTATGACCTACTTAATAATATTGAATGTCTGGACCTATTTTTAACTGAGATCAAAGGCCAAATTAATTCAGAAAATTATCAGATAAGAAATAGACACCAACGGAGGTATGACGGTTCTCAATATCAATATCAATATAGTAATTCAAGAGGTGCCGAAATAAAAATATTACTTCCTCAAAGTGGAGCAGAAGCAAATGGAGATGTTAGTCTAAGAATATGGATACAAAACTCTGAAGAAGGTCCGTTCATCACCAGATTAGACAGTAGAAAACAAAGGAGCCATAATTCAGAGGATTCAATGACGGAAGCCATGGCGGAAGAAATGGTGAAAGCTTTAGGGGAAGGTTTGGGGGAACGGGCTGAGGAAGGAGTATATATGGAAGAGCCCAATTCAAAAAAACTTCAATTAGATATTCCAATTATCCAAGACGGCACGGTCGGATTTATTCATTCAACAATAGCACTGACTTATACTGAGTCTTCTTCAAACAATTGGAACTTATATAGTATCAAAAAAACTTCTTCTTGGGTTGGTGGAAGTGGTTACCAGGATGGAATTGTTGACTTTGCAGAAGAAGCGATGGAAGAATTTGAAGGAGTAGAAGAAGGAGACGAAAGGCGTAGTTCTGAAAACAAATCAGACGAAAAAGCATTTAACGATTTCTGGACTAAAAACATTACACCCTTGGCCAACAACAAATTAAAAGGATTATTTAGTGATGTTACCTACCCTATTACACTGGAAATAATTGACTATACCAAAGAACAAAGTAATGAGGAAGACAAAGAAGAGTCGGACTTAC
>JBLIOB010000360.1:0-4171 GCA_047639575.1 Parvicellaceae bacterium | reverse complement strand
AATATCATGGGATGAAGAATAAGCCTAAAATGAAAGTATTAGTGCATCATATGTTGCATGAACTTGCTTTGAGCTTAAAATTCCCGGAATCAGAGTTTGGAATCATTGATGCTTCACCGGGTAAGGCAATTGAAGCTTTAAAGTCTGGAGATGCTGTAACTGTTTATCCTGGAGGTGATCGTGAAAATTCAAAACCTTTTAAAGACCGAAATAAAATTCAATTTTATGGGCATCATGGGTACATTAGATTGGCCCTTCGATCAGGAGTGCCTATTCTACCAATCGTTGGATGTGGGGGAGGAGAGACTCTTTTCGTTTTATCATCTGGCGAAAAATTTGCTAAAAAGTCAGGCTTAACTTCCGCTTTTAAAATTCACACTTGGCCTGTTTACTGGTCACTTCCTTTTGGTTTAAGAGTAGGTCACTTCCCTTTCTTTTCCATTCCGTTGCCATCACAAGTAACGATCAGTGTTTTGCCTGCCATTTATTTGGATGACTATTCAGCTGAAGATGCTGACGATAAGGATAAAGTAGAAGAAATAAATAAAATGGTTGTTTCGAAAATGCAAGAGAAATTGGATGAGTTGGCAAAAGGCAGAATTCCAATAATTGGAAAACTATAGACAACATAACTCTTTTCTTAAATTTAGTGATCTCCGTACCTCTTTTGATCAGGACTTATGCTTTTCTAGGAAATCATAGATTGCTTTAATAGTCTCTTCGGGATGAATCATGTAATACAGATGTTCTCGAAATTTTTCTTGTTCTGAGTCATTTGTAATGTCCGAGATCGTTACGTTTTCCGTTGAATCATAGGTGGAAGAAACGAATTTAGCAATTGGGTCATTATTACTTTTTAAAACGAGTATTGGGATCTGGTTGTTTTCAAATCCTCTTAGCCGCGTAACGTTATCGAATTTTTTTGATTCTCTTAAGGCACATTGCAATTGAATAGCGAAAATTTTAATTGGCAATCGATTCAATGTATATTCAATGGGCACTCTGTTTAATTCGGGGAGGGCGGCATTGTCCGTTATTAAGACAAAAATTCTCTTTTTTATTGCTTTCCAAATTCGTCTATGAACATTAGAGTTTCTTCTAATCAACCATTCAGATAACATTATACCTGTATTCCGGTGCCGGTTTTTACTCATTAACGGCATTACTTTACGGACTGTTTTAAAAATAGATCGGTCTAAAGTAGATAGTTCAGAAGTGAGTACTACTTGATCCATGAACTGTTCAGAAGTATGTCTTACTTCTAAGCCAAAGAAAGGATTTGCTGCTATTCGGCCTTTTAAATATTTTTTTATCCCGCTTAGATTGTCCATTTGCTGATCTATCATCAACATATATGTATTCGCCATGGAATGATCGAAAATATAAACAGGGTGTCCCATTTTTCCAAAATGATTCACCACATGATTGATATTTTCAACTACAAATTGAGAGTAGTCTTTGGGAGGTAAGTCATAAGGGATTGATCCGTAATGCATCGCTGCCGCAATATATTTCTGTATAGAGATAAATGCCAGCATGGAGTCAAATGTATTCAGACCCAAAAAACCATGAATGAATATAATAACTGGTCGCTTATCTTTTTTCTCTTTGACTAGAGTTTCAGCTAGATCCAGCCGGATAGTTGTATCGCCATATTTGGTTTTCCTAGTCAGAATTTCTTGTGGCCAAGTCAGCGCGCTATGGTCAATGAAAACCTTCAATCGATTTTCAACATTTTCTATATGCCGGAGAAAACTAGGGCTCTCATGAGCCTTGCCCCACCTGTAGTAAAGCCAAGCTAATGTTCTTCTTTTCTCCGCCTTGGTCGCTAAAAATGAAATACGTTTTGACTTGGATATGAATGCAGGAGTAAAGGTAATTTCCGGTTCTTCCGTGTCTAAAACATGCTCAACAATATTCTGTGATTTAAAAGCAGAAGA
Source organism: Parvicellaceae bacterium (assembly GCA_047639575.1). GTDB lineage: Bacteria > Bacteroidota > Bacteroidia > Flavobacteriales_D > Parvicellaceae > JBLIOB01. The sequence continues at coordinate 2,231 of JBLIOB010000360.1, read as the reverse complement.
GTTTCGAGTTATTCCTGCAACTTGACCTTTCGAATTTGATGCGATAAACACGTAGTCCAAACCATCTTTACCATGTTTCAATAAATAAGCTTTCATCCGCTTATCGAATTCTTTTGCAAACACGTCTAAATTATCTCTTTCTATTGTGCTCCCTAAAACTTGTTCTCGTTCTATTAGTCCGGTTTTATAAAGCGTTTTTACAAATGATATGGCGTCTAAAGTTCCCTTTAATTCTCTTTGACTTTTTAATCTAGAATTTACAAATGTGTACTTTATTAATTCAGGGTGCTTTAGCTTGGAATAGTTGTTTAATATTTCCTGATAGACACCCGCTGGAGATATGCCATGCGAAAGGCCAACAATAAAGCGCGTTTCATTTTTAGTTCCTTGGTTGGCTCGCTCAATGAAATCTTTACAAACTAAGGAATCGAATTCCTTTTTGGATTTGGCGTAAACAGTCTTAGGGGCTTTATAAAAATTGAGGTTTGACGTAGATTTCGTCTTGCTGGAATTGGTCAATACTTGATGGTCTTCGACACTTGACTTTCTTACTCCCCCGCTCATTAGACTAAAAGTAAGAAAATAGTTTAATAAGGCAACATGTATTTAATCAAGAAAATGATTAACAGGGCGAGCGGGAATGATTAGTAAAAGGCCTTATGCTGCTTCTTGTTTTTTTGGATCTGGCACTTCAGTTTTAAGCAAGGGTACTGGAACAACATCATTTTTTCCTAGCGCATTTATTAGCTTAGCATGATTGATAATCGCTCCAATAAAAGTCTTTTCTGAATAATATGGTAAACCGAATTCAGCAGCTGTAGCTTTAACAATTTTAGAAACTTCTGGATGATGAATATGGCACATATTAGGAAATAAGTGATGTTCGATTTGATAATTTAGACCTCCAACGTACCAACTAAGTATTTTGTTTGACGGTGCGAAATTAGCCGTGGTTAACATTTGCACTACATCCCAATCTTGATCCACAACATTATTAGCGTCTGGTTTAGGAAAGTCGGTCTCAGGCAGTACGTGTGCAGGTTGAAAAACTATAGCTAATATAAATCCAGCAATAAAGTGCATACAAAAGAAACCGATTAAGAGGTTCCACCAATCAACTTCCACAATAAACATTGGAAGTACTAAGATATACGAGTGATAAAATACTTTTTGAATAATTAATTTCACCAGCCTCTTTCCCAAAGTAGTTCCTTGCGCTTTTAAAAGTCCTTTTTTCTTATATCGAACTAATTGCACAAAATCCTTATGCAGCACCCAAACAAAGGTCATTAACCCGTAAAGGAACCAAGCGTAGAATATTTGATATTTGAAAAATTTCTTCCGTGGCTGATGAGGTGAAAATCGTAAAAGTCCACCTGGCTCAATATCTTCATCATAACCATCAACGTTGGTATAAGTATGGTGCAATACATTGTGTTGTACTTTCCAAGTGAAGGCGCTACCTCCTACAAAATCTAAGATGAGACCCACTAAACGATTAATGGTTTTATTTTTGGATAAAGCACCATGATTTGCGTCATGCATTACACCTAAACCGATTCCGGCAATTCCAATACCCATCATTAACCAGCAACCGTAAAAGAGCAGTAGATGGTCTGAAACTAAATTCAATAGTACTATGGTAAATGGAACCAAGTAAATTAATGTCATGGCAACAATCTTAATCCACATGCGGTAATCTCCATGCTTAGAAAGGTTGTTCGACTTAAAATATTCTGAAACCCTTTTCTTAACCGTCTTACCAAAATCTTTCTGGTCACTTGTGGTAAATCTAACAGGGTTGAAAGTACTTTCTGTCATTTGAATGTGTTTTTAGATCGGTATTTAATCGTTCTAATTTTTCGCAAAGGTAATACTAACTAGGCACTATTTTCGTGATTTAAGTGTGTTTATCAACATTTTGTGTGTCAATATCAAACCATTAATTCAAGTTAAAACTTCTGCATAATGCGAAGTTTCTACCAAGTTGCAGTTGGATATTTATTGTTTAGATACTGCATATCTCCTAGTAGATGTCCCATGTGTTCAGAATGAAGACCTTTTTTACCTTCGGTTACCAGAAAATCGAATTCTGGTTTTACTAGATTAGATTCACTTAGAATTCCCTCAACTTTTGCGGTCCAAGCCGTTTGTATCTTTTTAAGATCACAGCCTATCCCTGAACTGGACATGTCAGTGTCAACAGCATCCATGTCGAAAAGCTCATCTGT
>JBLIOB010000359.1:0-4180 GCA_047639575.1 Parvicellaceae bacterium | reverse complement strand
ACCTACCAGATGATCTTTCCGATTATTCGAATTTCTCCGAAATTGCTTTGGACTAAAATTACAGGATAATGAAAGTGGATAAAACGCTTCCTAGATACCGTTGTATATTCATAACAACTCGATTATAGTCAGAAAAAACGAATTAAAAGAGTCTAAATATTTGGAGAGATTGTTAAAGAGCTTTTGGCGCCCTTTGATGGGATAGCCATAGGAAAAAGTAACCATCCGATTGGGCAAACAGGAAGTCGATTAATTCAGCTAGAAAAACAGAACAAAATGTCTAAAAAACAAAAAGCCATGGGCCGCTATGTTGGCCATTCGTCTAAAGGTTATCAGTTTGTAAACGAGGAGCGCAGAATTATCTGTTTCGATAAGTGTGATCGTGCTGTTGTTGAGCAATTCGGTTTGATGAATAGTTCTTCAAACAATACGTTTTTTGAAATAGGATATTGGGAATTAGCTAACAAATTCTTAACGGATCCAGCTTCAACCAGGATTATTTTTGAATTAAAAATAGTTGCTAACTAAACCACTAGATTATGAATGAATTTAAATTCCATTTATCATTACCAACATCTTCTATTGCGCTAACTGAGAAATTCTATATTGATTGTCTTGGCTTTGAAAAAGGGCGCAGAGGAGTAAATTGGATAGATATTAACCTTTTTGGTAATCAGATCACCTTTACTGCCACTGGAGATTTTGAATTCAATGCAAAGAAATACGCATTTGAAGACAAAATACTTCCATCATTTCATTTCGGAATATTGTTGGATAATAAGACCTGGGACGAGGTATATGTGCTCACTAAATATGAAGATTTTATGTGGATGAACGTATCTATTTTCTTAATAGATAAAATTGGAGAACATCGATCCTTTTTTATTGAAGATCCTAATGGATACATTATTGAGTTTAAAACATTTTCTAAGCCCGAAGAGGTATTCTCTGCATAACCCTAAATAATAAATGAAAAACAAGTACATCGATCTTATCAACCAAACCTTCTTTTTTCCTCAAGAAGAGTTCAAGTTAGATGAGGCACAAAATTTAACGTTTCATGATGTGAACCTTTTGGAATTGGTAAGGCAATACGGAGCACCGCTCAAATTCACTTATCTACCAAAGATTTCGCAAAATATTCAACGTGCAAAAGAGTGGTTTGAAGTTGCTATGAAATCAAATAATTATAATGCAAACTACCATTATTGTTTTTGTACCAAAAGTTCTCATTTTAAGCACGTTTTAACGGAAGCGTTGAGTAATGATATTCATATTGAAACATCTTCTGCTTTTGATGTGAACATTATAGAAAACCTCAAAGCTGAAGGACATTTATCCAACAATGCTTACGTTATTTGCAACGGGTTTAAACACAGTGAATATATCTCAAACATTGCACGTTTGATCAATGACGGACATGAAAATTGCATTCCGATAATTGACAATTACGAAGAAATCAGTTTACTAAGTGAAGAAATAGTTAAGCCGTACGAAATTGGCATTAGAATAGCCTCGGAAGAAGAACCGAAATTTGAATTTTACACCAGCAGACTTGGTATTGGCTACAAAAACATCATTCCATTTTATCAGGATCAGGTACAGGGAAACAGTAGGGTGAGCCTGAAGATGTTGCATTTCTTCATCAACACGGGTATAAGAGATACCGCTTATTACTGGAATGAGTTGCATAAATGCCTGAAAGTTTATGTTGGTCTGAAGAAAATCTGCCCAAGCCTAGATAGTCTGAACATAGGTGGTGGTTTCCCCATTAAAAACTCATTAGGTTTCGATTACGATTATCAGTACATGGTGAATGAAATTATAACCCAAATTAAAACAGTGTGCGATGAAGCAAACGTACCAGTACCAAACTTATTTACAGAATTTGGATCGTTTACAGTAGGGGAAAGTGGAGGCGCCATTTATGAAGTTCTTTATCAGAAACAGCAAAATGATCGTGAGAAGTGGAACATGATTAATTCTTCATTCATTACAACACTTCCGGATACCTGGGCAATTAATAAGCGTTTTGTACTTCTGCCTATAAATAGATGGACACAAGAATATGAGCGAGTTCTTTTAGGTGGCTTAACCTGCGATAGCGATGATTACTACAACAGTGAGCAACATGTAAATGCCATCTACATGCCAAAATACGATAAAGACAAGCCGCTCTACGTGGGATTCTTCAATACTGGAGCTTATCAAGAGACTATTGGTGGTTACGGTGGTCTTCAACATTGCTTAATTCCACAACCTAAGCACATATTGATTGATAGAGATGAAAGTGGGGAGCTCAAAACGAGGGTTTTCGCACCACAACAAAAAGCAACCAATTTCTTAAAAATTCTAGGCTATGAATAAATTTACAACCTATGCAGGTATTCCAAAAGAGAATGCTGCCCTGGAAAATTCAAAAATTGTATTGGTCCCCGTTCCTTATGACGGCACGAGTACTTGGCAGAAAGGCGCAGACAAAGGTCCTGATGCGTTTTTGAACGCATCTGAAAACATGGAATTGTACGACATCGAAACAGACTCAGAAGTCTATCTGCAAGGAATCTTTCTGGCTTCTGCTGTTACGGAAAATGAATCTCCAGAATTAATGGTTCAAGCTGTTCATGAAACAGTTAAGAACTTTATTTTAAAAAAGAAGTTTGTGACCGCTTTTGGAGGAGAACATTCTATTTCTATTGGCACCATTAGAGCCTTTAATGAGTGTTTTGACAATCTCACGGTAGTTCAGCTTGATGCACATGCCGATTTAAGAAGAGAGTATGAGGGATCTACCTGTAATCATGCCTGTGCAATGTATGAGGCCAGTCAAACGACTAATCTTATTCAAGTTGGTATTCGAAGCATGGATGCGGCTGAACTCCGAGTGATGGATAAGGAAAAAGTCTTCTTTGCCCACGAAATGGTCGAGAATGATTACTGGAAGGAAATCGCCCTCGAAATAATGACGGATAACGTATTCATTACAATAGATTTAGATGCTTTTGACCCATCCATTCTGCCAAGTACTGGCACTCCTGAACCTGGAGGTTTATTTTGGTATGAAACGCTCGAATTTTTAAAAATAATTTTCAAAAACAAGAATGTAGTCGGTTTTGACATCGTTGAACTTTGCCCAAATGATGTAGAGAAATCGAGTGACTTTTTAGCTGCGAAACTCTATTATAAAATGCTCTCTTACAAATTCGAATTGGAATGAAGAGATACACTAAAGCCTACCACCTTGGTCATTGGCTAAATCTCAAACACATCCGAACGGAAATGAGCTTTGAAGAAGTGAAGAGAGAATCATCCTTTCTACTTTACAAAATCAACGAAGAATCATTCATTTATATCAAGGACTTTGGAAGTGTATCATTCATGAACTGTCCTTTACAGGTAATTGATGATGTATTGGTCTTGTTGTCAAACGAAACTCCAAAATTGATTCAACTGCTGCCCAGCGAGGAGTATAACGTTAATGTAGATAAAGGGGGCGAGGTAAAAGTAGACTTTGAAACCATTATTATTCCACGAATAACATTAGACTTTGCGCATGTTATTCTGCTTAATTTGACTCAGTCTGTTGCTTTGGATCATTATTACAATTTGGCGAACGACATTTTGGAGACCACGAAGTTATTTTCGGAACAACTCCAGAATTCCGGCAGGATATCGATTGGCCGAAAAAGGCTCAGAATGTTTGTTGGCAAAACCATGAACCTCAAAAATAAGATTGCCGAAAACCTTTTCATTTTTGATAGTCCTCAAATTGCTTGGCAGAGTTCCGATTTAGCCAAACTAGACACCCAATTGAAAGAAGAGCTGGATATACTGGAGCGACATAAGGGGCTTCAATATAATCTGGATGTGATTAAAGAGAACCTAGATTTATTCAAGGATATTCTTCAGCATAAACACAGCAGTATGCTCGAATGGATCATCATTATTTTAATCCTTCTGGAAATTGTACAAGTATTCATTGAAAAATAAGTCCTAAATGACCAACATAACCAACTTTATAGAAACCCACTTTAAACACTTTAACGCAGCTGCATTAGTAGATGCGGCTAAAGGCTACAGAAAGCACTTAAGCGAGAATAAAAAGATGCTCGTGTCTCTGGCTGGTGCTATGAGTACAGCAGAAATCGGGATTTCTTTTGCGGAGATGATTCGAAAGGAT
>JBLIOB010000358.1:0-4194 GCA_047639575.1 Parvicellaceae bacterium | reverse complement strand
TCCATTACAGATCCTTCTTCACTACTACGAGCTGATCCGCCACCTAAAAAAGTATTGGTAATTGCCTTACAGGTAGTTCCTGCTTGGGTTTTCCCTTTATAACCTTCTTTAGGTTTCCTGCGTTCCAAAATAAAGCCTGAATAAGAGTCATGCTCGTATGTGGTTCCAGCTTAGTTTATCCTGAGCTCTTGTCGAAGGGTCAATACCGAATTTTGTAGTCGGTATTTGTTCTTTATTCAATCACAAATAACCTTCACTGCATACCTTACGGTAAACCAGCTTGCGACTTACTAATGGTTCAAGCCGTTACACCTGCCCACAAGGGACTTGCACCCTCTAGATTAATCCCTATATTTATAAGGAAAGATGCCCATGCTGGGCACTCACAAAACCTAAAGTACAGAGCCTAACCTACCAAACCGTTTCTCCGTGCGAGCCCAAACGTTATGCCCAATGAAGGTTAGATGCACCACAAGAAGGAATCTTTCATATTGCTTTGGGCGCTCAAAGACAATCTTAACTTTGCCAAGTGAATTCAGAATCAAATAAATCTATTGCGGTACTTCCATTTGTGAACAGGAGTTCCAACAGTGAAGTTGAATATTTTTCAGATGGGATAACGGAAGAAATTATTAATGCACTTGCAAAAATTCAAGATCTCAAAGTAACTTCAAGAACATCCTCATTCTCTTTCAAAGGAACGAACAACACTGTTTCAGAAATCGGTAATCAACTAAACGTTTCTATAATTTTAGAAGGAAGCATACGGCTATCTGGAACATCAGCTAGAATTACGGCACAATTAATTGAGGTAGAGAGTGATTTTCATTTTTGGTCGGAAACCTTCGATCGAGATCTCAATAACGTTTTCGCTGTTCAAGATGAAATCAGTTTAATTATTGCGGATAAACTCCGAGAACATCTTGGACATTTTGAGCTGGATGATCGACTAGTTGATTCTTATAATGTTCCTTTTGAAAGCTATAAAAAATACCTTAAGGGACGGTACTTTTTAATGAAATTGGATTACAAGAATACCTTAAAAGCCATCTCAATATTTGAAGAAGTTATAGAAGAAGCTCCAGAGTTCCCCATGCCTTATTTAGATATAAATCAGGGTTATGCGTATATGGGAACGATGGGTATTATTTCTACATATGCAGGTTTTATGAAAGCGCAACCTTTCTTACAAAAGGCCATTGAATTAAAAGAAGACCTTCCCGAAACGCAATTAAATTTAGCTTGGATTAGCTGTTGGCAAAAATGGGATTTAAAGCAGGCTTATATCCATTTAAACAACGCGCTTAGCATTAGACCATCGGATACCATGTATCTCACGATGTCCAACTTTATGACCATTGAAGGGAAGCTAGACACGGCTATGAAGTACATCGATAAATCTTTGGAAGTAGCACCATTCTCTCCAGTGAGCATAAATTACAAAGGCTTTCTACTTTATATGATGGAACAATATGAAAATGCGCTTCCGTACTTTAAACGAAGTTTGGATCTTCAGCCTGAGCTCCCATTTCCTGTGGTTTACATTGGAGCCTGTCATCTACTATCAGAACGTTTTGATGAAGGTTTAGCTTATTTCGAGAACCTTCCGGAGGACGACACAGGCTATCTAGCTAAAATCGGAGGGACAACTATCTCTCATGCCATGATGGGTAATACAATGAAAGCAGAAGAAGGAATCTCCAAGCTTGAATCGTTTCTTCAAACACCATCTGCTGGGAATGCCATGAATTTTCTAATACTTTGTCACGCTCAACTGAACAATTGTGAAACAGCGATTGAATATATTCAGAAAGCTATTGCGAATCATTTTCCTTTGGTATTATTACTTCCTACAGAACCATTGGCAAAACCGTTGCATGATCTTCCTGCGTTCAAGACATGCATTGCTGAGGTAATAAGCGCATCCACTTTGGTAGAAGCCGTGCACAAATACAAAAAGTCGCTTTTCACAGACCAAGACCTCGATTTATATAAAGAGCGATTGAAGGCTTTAATGCAGGACCATGCCCTGTATCTTGAACCTGAACTTTCTTTACGATTACTTGCTGAACACATGAATTTACCACCAAATCATATGTCTCAATTACTGAACGAAGGATTTGGGCAAAATTTTGCAGACTATATTAACACGTATCGCTTAGACGATTTCAAATCCAAACTTAGCACTGATGCAGCACACCAATTAACGTTATTGGCTCTAGCATATGACAGCGGATTCAACTCTAAAACAGTATTTAACACCTTTTTCAAAAAGAAAGTTGGTATTACACCAAAAGCGTATTGGAACCAGATCAGCAAATAAGTTCTATTTGGTAAAAGTTCCGATTCTCAAATATGTTCTGATTTATAAACCGGAACGATTCAGCGTTTAAGTCGCCCCACCTTTGTTTCATAATTAAAACAAAACGATTATGAAATCAGTTATAGTAAACAAATACGGAGGACCAGAAGTGCTTAAGGTTGAAAATGTAGACAAGCCAATTCCAAAAGAAAATGAAATTCTAATAAAAATAAAAGCGACATCAATAACAGCTGCTAGCACATTTATGCGTGAAGGCAAACCATATTTCGGTCGTTTATTCATTGGACTGAAAAGACCAAAAACCAAAACGCCCGGAACAGATTTAGCGGGTACAATAGAAGCGGTAGGTGCAACTGTTACCAAGTTTCAAGTTAAAGACAATATTATGGCAGAAACAGGTTTGACTTGTGGCGCCTATGCCGAATACATTTGCTTGGGAGAAGATGAATTGATTGTACAACAACCAAAGAACATAAGTCCAGAAGAGGCGGCAGGAATTATAGATGGTGCGTGCACAGCATTGGGATTTTTCACTGATTCAGTTACAATTACTGTAGGACAGAAAGTATTAATTAATGGAGCTTCTGGAAGTATCGGTACTGCCGCAATTCAACTTGCAAAACAATCGGGTGCTGAGGTAACAGCGGTTTGCAGCGGAAAAAACAAAGCATTGGTACTTGATTTAGGCGCTGATGTAGTTCTTGATTATACAACCACTGACCTAGAAACAACACAAGAAAAATTCGATGTCATCTTTGATACCGTTGGGAAAATGTCTTTTATTACGGGCAAAAAACTTTTAACGGGTAAAGGTGTTTTTATGACACCAGTCTTGAGCTTTTCTGCATTGCTTAACATGATGTTCATTTCTCCTTTCGCAAGCAAGAAATTGAAATTCGCAGCTACAGGAATGCGTAAACATGAACTTAGAATGCGTGATTTAGTTACCGTTCGTGAACTGCTTGAATCAAGTGAAATAACTTCCGTAATTGACCGCGTGTATAAACTAGATCAGATTCAAGAGGCACACTCATACGTAGATAAAGGTCACAAGAGAGGAAACGTGGTTATCAGCTTTGAACATTAGGACAAGATGAAAACATCTGAAAAATTTTTCGACCGGTTATCAAGTAAATCCAATCCAGAACCACAACCAAACCGCAATAAAAATTATTGAATTAACAAATGAGTATTTAGAAAAAGACTATTCTATATTAGACTTTGGTTGTGTATCTGGAGCGATTACAAACAAGCTCGCGAAGTCTATCAAAATGATAGAGGCAATTGACATCTCCGCGGGAATGCTAGAGTTTGCTTAACAATAGGCCAATGAAAACGCAATAACGAATGTGAACTATAGACAAATATCTATATTTGATCAACAACTCAATGAAGAATCTTTTGATGTGATAATAGCCTTTAATGTCTTGCATTATATGAACGATACGCCAGCTCTGATGCTCAGATTGAATTCATTATTAAAACCGAATGGCGTTTTCATTTCCTCCACTGCTTGTTTAAAGGAAAAAAAGAGTCTCGTTAGATTCGCAGTTTATCCGTTCATGAAACTAGGCCTAATTCCTCAAATAAATTCTATAAAACATCTGATTTAAAGTTTTTAATAACAAATGGGCCTTTTAACATCTTGAAATCCAAAAGGATCTCTAAGCTGCCAGAATCTTTTATTTTAGCGAGAAAGTAATAATCAAAATTGAAAGAGCGGGTATAGTCGAGTAAGCCAGGGGAATTTCACCCCAAGCTTCTCACAGAACCGTACGTGAACCTCTCAATTCATACGGCTCTTCAAGTTCATGTATCCATCTCAGGTTACGGTTTTACTTTCGCTCCTCTCATAAATTAAATGGTTGGCT
>JBLIOB010000357.1:0-4217 GCA_047639575.1 Parvicellaceae bacterium | reverse complement strand
GAATCCCTTTATCAAGCCTTGGAGCAACAATGGAACTTATTTTTTGGGAGAGGTATCCGATTTTGAATCCTTTAAAATAAACCTGGACAGCATTTTTATCAATGAAATGATTCTTCTCTCTTTTTAAATCTAAGAAGGAGCCAATGGACAAGTGATGATAGATGTAAATCATATCAAACGAAGCTAATTGCTCTACGTTAGTCAGTATTCCTAGAGCTGGAACTGTTGGTTGTAGGTGTTTTATGATGTTTAACTTTCTCATGGTCTATGTTTTAAATTAAGATGCTTGTCTAAATTGATTGGTAGAATTAAAGGAGAAATCATTAATGGTTATGGGCTGTCCGAGTTCTTTGGTTAGATTAACCTCACAGATAGCATTATCGCTAGACACGATGTGTTCGGATATTAGTCCGTATATGTCAATGTTGTGCTGTGCATAGATTACGCCAATAAGCCTGTTTAATTCGTAGAAATCAATGCAAATTGTAGAGTGATAACTTTTACTGTTTTTTTCAATTTGGCAATCTAATAAGAGACCATCATCGTTTTGTTCATACACGATGTAATTGATTGAGATTTGATCGTAGTGCGATTCAATCGTTGCTGTTAGTGGTATAATCGGTTGATTTATTTTGCTTTTCATATCGTTTCAGTTAACAAGTACGATACAAATATGGAGGAGCAGAACGTAATCTAATTACGTAGTGAATTTATTTTTACGATTATTTTTTACTAGTGATACAGTTCATGCATGTTTCGGGCAATTTTGGCAATTTGCTTAACATACGAAGCTGGTTTTAGCACTCTTGCTTGTGAGCCATAACTTAAAATTGCCATGTCAAATTCCGGAGTAGGATGCAAAGTGAAAGAGAATACGCTAGCTTTTTCTGAACTCGAAGTCAGTTTTTGAGATTGATGCAATGGTTGTGAATCCAGGTACTTTTTTAAGATAGGATTTACTTCAACTTCAATATTTTGAGGAGTGGTGCCGTCAGAAGTGGTTATTCCTATTGCATGTTTGAAATAATCATCTGCATTGAAAGTGGAAGCTTGAACAAAATATGTCCCTGTATCAGTTAGGTTTTTCATGCGATCTAACCCGTAGGTTATAACCTTGCCTTTTTCTTGACTAAATCCAATTAAGTACCACCTGTTTCGATACTCTTTAAGTAAGTACGGATGAACCGTACGACTTTTCCATTCTTCTACAGTTGCCTTGTAGCTTTGATAAATGAATGAAACAATCTCCTTTTCTTTGATTGCATGAAGTAAAGGTTGCAGGAATTCTCCTCCCAGGGTTTTAGCGGTAGTTTCAAACTGAACAAATTGATCCACTGCTTTATCCTCAATGTTATTTGATATGTGAACTCGGTCTAATATTTTCTCAATGGCAAATTCGAATTGTCTAAACACTTCAACACCTTTAAACTGATCGAAAATATTAGCAGCAAATTTTATCGCGTCTATGTCATCAGAGCTTAAAGGAATGTTTTCGAGGCTGTAATTTGAGTCGCTATAGTGATATCCCTTTTCTTTTTTTGAATATTTTATGGGGGCATCGTGCTCCATCCTCATTGCAAACAAATCCTTCTCGATAGTAGAATCTGAAATGTGCTCTCCTGTGTCAGAACCAAATAGATTGTCTTCGCATAGCTGTCGTAAATTTTCCTTTTTTGGATAGGGGTTGTATTCGTTACGTAATGCCCTGTCTATGATTCGGTATCTTATTTGGGCATTTTTAATAGATGGCATAACAATGTGATTTGTGTTAAAGCTACAAAATATTTGAGCAGAACGGAATTGATTCCGTAGTAATTTATCACTTATTATTTAAGCAATTTGGAGTTGTGCCAAGGGACTGAAATAGCGGACCCAACTGTCCTACACTAACGCTCTGTGAAAAAACACACAAAACAGAATATAAATGTGAAAAATATTGCCAAACCGAGTTTTCAAACGTACATTAGAAGTGTTGATACGCAGGTATTCGTAATACAGAATTGGCTTATCACCCTACTTAACTCACCCAGTATTTATAGAGTATTGGGAAATATTAGAAGAACAGTGGGATACCGATTGTGTTAGTAAGGTATTTCACATTAGTTACACTTACGCGTAACGATATTAAAAGTCAGGAAATAGGGAGCCTGGCTTTTTTTGTGTCTAATAAATAGTCAATAAAGTTCTTAGAATTGAATAAACTAGAAGGAGTATACCGCGCTTAAATCTATACCCATAAAGGCATTTCTTGTCGAGTTAAACGACTTTGGAATTTTAGAGGTGCCCTTAAATGTATTTAAAACACTCATGTTGATAGCAATTCCTGCACCGATGGAGATGTTCTTAGTTGCTTTAAACTTACCACCACCTTTAGCACCTACAGCAAAATCACGTGTTGAAAATTCATCAGACAATTGACTAAACTCCTTCATTAGGAAACGTCCTTCAAGGTTTGCCCCGTAATAAGTACTAAACTTTGGTGTAATAGGATTTTGCTTCACAATGCCAGCTCCAAAACTAACATAGCTTAATGATTCCTGCGTTTTAACGAAAACCCCTTCTTCATATTTTGAAACAGCCTGACCTAGGTTGGTGTGAGACGCAGATAATTCTAGAAAAATATTGTTTTTTATTTCTGTTCCAAACAATACGCTGTAAGTCGGTTTTATATAAGAGGAATTGGACGACATTGTTTCTTTGTCCATGGCTTTAAAAAACTGATTGTTTAACATAGTAACACTATATAATCCAACGTTCATGCCTACGTACCTGTTTTTGATTTTTTCAGGTTTGTCTAATTCGCTGCTAATTGGATTAAACGTGAATGAAATAATTTGCGGATCTAGCTGATCAATTTTATTCAATTCTTCAACAATGGGTTCACCTTGTTGTTTCACTTCTTCCTGACCTGGCTTTAAATAAGAAGTAGGTAGAGGAGTAATCCTTTCTCCCGAAATGATTTGATTACTTTGAGACTCATTACCTCCAGAGGTCAGTATCGAATTTATCTCACTAGAAGAAAGTACAGAGATTCCTGTTTTTTCTTTTGCATTAATCGGATCAACCATGGCTAGCTGAAGCGGTTCCTTAATATCAGCACCTATATATAAGCTTGAAATTTCAGATTCAAAACCTCTTGGTGAATAATCAATATGATGAGATTCGAAACTAAACCAAACGCCAATTAACACAAAGGGAATTAACAAAAGAGAACTTCTTTTAAGCCAGATGTACTTTTTAGACGGCAACGCAGCTGCAATCCCATCCCAAACATCGGGGACCGGCTTTCCTTGCATCGCCTCGAAAGACGATTTGTACCATTCTTTAAGCTTGTTATCTTGCATATGCCAGAAGAGTCTCCTTGTCGAAGTACTCATCAATATTATTTCTCAGTTTTCGTTTTGCTTTAGCAAGTTGTGATTTGGATGTCCCAGTGGTTACACCGAGGCTTTTAGCTATTTCTCCATGTGTATAACCTTCAACAAAATAAAGGTTTAACACTGTTCGATAACCCAAAGGCAATTTTGAAATAATTACTTCAAAATCATTTACATCCAACTTTGCTAATGCATCGTTTTCATCATTTGACAGAAATGGCTCTAGGTTTTCGTCTTTTTCAAGATAAACCAGTTGTCCGAGCTTATTACTTCTAATGTAGTTAAGGCAGCTGTTTACAAAAACGCGCCTCATCCATCCTTCAAAACTTCCGTTGTTTTTAAAACTTCCTATATTATTAAATACTCTAATGAAGCCCTCTTGGAGCATATCCTTCGCCATCTCTCGATCACTAGCATAGCCAAGGCATACCTTGTGCATTACCACTTGGTAGGTCTCATATAGTTCACGTTGGGCTTTTCTGTTGCCTTTCGCGCACTGTTTAATGAGCTTCGCATCGTTATTTAATAACAGTTTCAACTTTACAAAAATTTGATCTCCAAATGATTGGAAATATTATTGATTAGGTAAAGATACATAGAAAGATTCGTGGTACTGTCCACTACTATCATACTTCCAGAACCTGCAGCAGCTAACCAGCTTGCTTCAGAGAGCCCGTCTAGTAATGAATTAACGTTTAAAATTATTTCGGCTTGTCGGTTTACCTTTTTCGACAAAACTACCGTATTAGTACCATCACTATCCAAACTAGAGGCACTAAGCATGACGTCTTCGTCTGTCGTAAATTGGAAATTGGAAAATCCACCACCTGCATGATTATG
>JBLIOB010000356.1:0-4221 GCA_047639575.1 Parvicellaceae bacterium | reverse complement strand
CGCCTGCCTTGTCTCTAACTGGTTTAAATTTTAACCGACAAGACTCTTCATCCTGATAAGCTTTCATCAATTGTATGATGTTCATCTAATTTGTTTTTATACAAATAAACAACCCCATTACCTAAACTATTTACGTAGTGGCAACATTGCGGAGCATCATTTAAATTTATTTTTTCATTCGTCACCAGTACGATTGTTTCAATTACAAAACAATAATTTGATTCAGAAAAAGTCAAATAAATTACAATGAATAGCAATAAATCGATAATTTATACTTAAAACTTATCCAAGTTTATAAGATTTAGAGTACAGTTGAAAAAATATGTGTTAACATAAATTCAAAACCTGCGCAAGTATCATCTAATATTTCTGCAAAAACTTTGAAAGGTTATCTCCTTCTTTAAGGCTTAAAGTCTTCCTAAGACGATAACGAGCTTTTTTAACACTTACAACTGCTATCCCTAGAATACTAGCTATTTCCTTAGTATTTAATTTAAGTTTAACCAAGGCTGCTAATCGTAATTCACTTTCAGACATTTGAGGATAGTGAGATTTTAATTGGTTAAAAAATGTTCCATGTAATTGACTAAAGTGATTTTTAAACTCTTCCCAGTCTTTTTTCGATCCAATGTTCGTTTCTATAAGCTTAAATAAATGTATGAATTCTAGATTTTTGTTTTCTGATTGATCTATTGTGTTAAGGTGAATTTTAAACTGTTCAAGCAAATCATTTTTCTCTGCTAATTGCGTTGCAAAAGAGGCAAGTTTTTCCTGTGTTCTCTCCTTTCCTAGTTCTTCATTATGCAATCTTACATTTACCAGTTCATTTTCTTTTTCTAACAACTTTCTACTTTTAGAAACTCTAGAGTATTGGAACAGAAGCAGGAGAATTACAATAAGAACTATTGAAGTCAATCCTATGATTAATGCTCTGTTTTTTAAAATTGAGATTTTTCCTTCTTGCCTGGAAATTCGTTGTTCGCTTTCCAATAACTCAATATAATGTTTGTTTTGTGTTAGTTTATCTTCTTTTTCAATCAGCTGCAATTCCTTTAAATTGAGCTCATACTTTGCTTCCAATTCTGTAATTTGTTTTAACTTCTCAGAACTGAATAAGCTATCTTTATAATCATTATGATAGTGGTAATATAGTATGGCTTTTTTATAATTTCCATGAGAATCATATAAATCTGATATTAACAAAGAGATTTCTTTAAGTAAACGAAGTCCGTTGGTTTTTTGGGCAATTTTGTACGCCTGCAATGCAACTTGAATTGCCTTTTCAATACTTCCTTTCTTCTGATAAACAACAGCCAGGGATTTATATCCCCGCGCAATACTTAGGTGATTTTCGGCTTCAATGTCTGATTCTATGGCTTTTTTGCAATAAAATTGGGCTTTGTCGTAATTTCCTTCGTCTGTGTACAAGATTGCGAGATTGATATATAACGATCCTATTTGCTCTGTTTTTCCAATATCATGGTTAAGTTTAAGGGCTTTGTTAAAGTATATTTTTGCAGCCCCCAATCGATCTGTAGCATGATATAGAAGTCCTAAATTATCGTACACTCTAGAAAGGCCAATGAACTTATCATGAGATAAATAGTAATCTCGTGCTAAGATTAAATATTTCTCAGCTTTGTCATATTCGTTTATAGTAACGTAAAACACTCCAAGGTTTGAATATACAGAATGCTCCCCGTCTTTATCACCGTTTTTTTTATAGTTAATTAAGGCTTTGGTATAATGGGATAATGCCCGTGGGTAATCTCCTTTGTTTTTATATATTATACCAATGTTCATATGACTGGCAGGTAATCGAGAGAGGTCCATATCTTCCCGAAGATGTAATGATTTTTTTGAGTAGTACAAAGCTTCTTCATTCCTACTTTGAAGCATGAGAGAATTGGCCAAATTATCATAAACCATTGCTATGGCCATTGTCGAACTATCGCTTAAAAGGTAGAGTTCGATCGCATCGAGATATGCCTTTTGACCTTTTTGAAAATCACCTTTATTAATAAAAGTCACCCCTATTACATTTATTGCGTTGGCCTTTCTCTGAAGCCTACCCACTTCCTCGTACTTTTTCCCAGATTGTTGGAGATAATAAACAGCAGAATCAAAGTTGTTTTGTGTATGATTGCTAACTCCTAAAAAATAGAGAGCCTCTGCCTCTCCATATTTATAAGACAATCGTTTAGCTAATAGTAGGGCTTCTAAACCATAGTCTTTAGCTTTGTCAAAATCGGATGGTAATAATTCCCAAGCTATATTTTTCATGCAAAGAACTCTAGCGGTGTCTGAAGTTTGAGGGAGTTCTTGAAGAAGGCTGTCCAGGTTATACGAGACCTGAGCACTTATAGTGAAAGGTATAAATAAGGCGATTAGGATTCGGAAAAGGAAATTCAAACTATTTCTTTAAAGATGAGGTTTTTTAACCGCTACTCTGCAAGGAGATCCGGTTAATTTGATTACAGACCAATAATAAAAGAAAAACTTCAGTAAGAAAAATTTCCATCAATGACATAAATTGGTTGTAACCATTAATATGGGTAGACAAGAAGGGAGACACGGGGGTTGCACAGAGGAGGGCAACCACCTCTAAATCAGCACCCCTGTTGTGATCAGATAAATGTCTTCCTGTTCATACATATATATCTTGCCTCCATTCGATCAACTTTCATTATTTTCGCTTTCGCTGAATCAGCTTAATTTAAAAAGTGCTTCATTATCCTGAATTAGGATAATGGTTACTATAATAATTTAAAGTTAAAAAAGTATGAAAAAAATTGTAACCCTCGTTTTGTTAACTCTAACGCTATCGTTCCTTAATTCAAACGTTGCGGATGCTCAAACTTCCTTAACACAAGGAGACATTGCCTTTATCGGTATGAATCTAGATGGTAACGATTCTTATGCATTTATCTTGTTGAAGGATATCGATGGGTCGACAACAATTAATTTCACAGATTGTGGATGGAATGATATTGGTGGCTTTAGCTGTGTTGCAGGTGATGGTTCTTCTTGGACATGGTCTGCTAATGGTACAGCACGAACATGTGGTACTGTGATTAGAATTACAGTGAATGCGCCTGGGTTGACTACAACAGTTGGTGCCATAGGGGGAACCGTGCCGGTTCTAAGCGGTATTGGTGATCAGGTTTTCGCCTTTCAGGGTCTAACATCATCTCCTACATTCATCAGTGGAATTCATTCAAATATTCTGGCTGGAACAACCAATGACGCGAATTGGGATAATGCGTCTACAAACAATCAAACTTCTGCCTTGCCAAACACACTTACCAATGGTGTAGACGCCCTTCGTTTACATAATTCTGAGGCAGAGGTAGATAACTGGCAATATAATTGTGCAGTTGTATCTGGCCCAGCAGCAACAGTTCGTGCTGCAATTAACAATCTTTCTAATTGGAACAATGATAATTTAACAGCCTTTTCTCCAGCTGAGCCGGCCTGTTTTTGGTCAGTAACGTGTGCAACGCCTTGTACAGACCCAGATAACCCCGTATTCTCACCAGCCTCCGCAACAATCACTTGTGGTGGATCAACAACACTCAATTGGGCAGGTGCAACTTTGAATGATGCCACCAACTGGCACATCTATACTGGAGGTTGTGGAATCGCAGAACTAACTTCTCAACTTGCAACATCCCTATTAGTTTCGCCAACAGTAACTACTACCTATTATATCAGAGGAGAAGACGGAACAGGATGTGTAGATGAATCTATAGGAGTTTGTGGTAGTATAACTATTACTGTTAATCCTATAAGCGTAGGCTTTACAGCTTTAGCAGACCTTTGTGTAAATGCAGGAAACCAAACTGGATTGGGAGGAGGAACTCCAACAGGCGGAGTTTATTCAGGCCCAGGAGTTACAGATGCAGGTAACGGAACTAATTACTCATTTAATCCAGCAACAGCTGGGGCAGGAATTCATACTATTACTTATACAATAGGAGGAGCATGCCCAGGTAGTGCCAATGACAACGTAGCCGTATTCGGCTTACCAACCGTAACCTTCACCGCCCTTGCTGATCTATGTCTCGATGCCGGTACTCAAACTGGTCTTACTGGCGGTTCACCAACAGGTGGTGTTTATTCTGGCCCTGGTGTAACAGATGTTGGAGACGGAATTAATTACTCTTTCGATCCAGCTGCTGCAGGAGCAGGTACGCACATAATCACTTACAACTTTACAGA
>JBLIOB010000355.1:0-4256 GCA_047639575.1 Parvicellaceae bacterium | reverse complement strand
AAATCGGAAAAGTTCCGCCTGATAATATCTATTATCAGAAAGCTATGGCTTCTTAATAAATTAAGAATTAACTTAATCCTGTCCTAAGGATGGGGAGTACTTTAAAGTGAGTTTCAAGCGTTTCTGCCTGCATAGCTACTACAAAACTATCGGTAAGGTCATTATCGTTTTGAAGTCTCCTTAAACCCGACAAATGGTGTTCTACACAATACGCACATTGATTCAGATGGCTAACGTAAACACCTAATGCTTCTAAATACCATTTTGGAATCGTGTTGTTCGAATTATGAAGGACGTTCTTATACAACGCCATATGCCCTACTAACGAATGCGGCCTTAAGCTATGCAGTAGCAATACATTATCTACATTATTATCAGGTCCTTTTACTCGATCGTAAACTTTCTTTAGTCCTTTATCTGCAGCATGATAATCAATAGTTTTAATCCAGGTCATTAATTAATTTTCTATAAAACTAAAAAAGATGTGGTTCAATTTAGAAACACATCTTTCACTTATTGACAGAAGTCAGTTTTAAGACTAACCTTTTCCTTTCACACGAAACCCTTGTGTTCCATCTGTTCTGGGTTTGTCTGAAATTAAAATCGAACTTCCTTCTGAAAAATTATTAGTTGCTATATACTATCTTAAAGTCGATATAGGTAAGTTGGTCACAGACAAAAGCTGAGTGCAACACAACGAGCTCAATTTCTTGTTCAGCTAACTGCATTTTTATCTGTTCTAACTCGACAGAAGAGATTCTGCATTCAATATTTGTTTCAATTAAACCTGACGATTGAGCTCTAACGTTTATGGCAATAGTGAAAAGGTCGCACGCCAAATCCCACCCGTTTAAATTACTCATAACCATAATGTTAAATGATTTAGGTTAAGGCGAATATTCTAACCTTTTATTGTTTATAGGATTTCAATTTGATATTTTGAAAGTAATCCAGCCACATCATGCAGTCCAAATTTCGCACCTCTTATGTAGTTTAATTCCGGATCCAATTGATAACCAAAAGCCGTTACAAAATTGGCTCGATCTAGGATGGTATTTTCGAATATCGCTTGCGTTAGATCACAATTATTAAACAAAGCACCCTCTAAATTGGCTTCGGTAAAATCAACTTCCGTCAAATTACTGTCTATAAATGAAATCTCCTTTAATTTCAAACTGTAAAAAGATGCTAGATTAAGTTGACATGATTCGAAAGAAAGATCTAGTAAGAACTGATTACAATCTGAGAAGTTTACACCTAGAAGCTTACAATTATTGAATTTTACATTTTTGAAGGCAGCATTAAGTACACTTGCCATACTCAAATCGCAATCAATAAACTCACAATCATAAAAATCAATTTTAGAAAAATCCTGATTCGAAAAATCACATGTGTGAAATACATACTCTTCATATTCAGGCTCCGGAATAAACCGATCTGATTTCTTGATGTTTTGTATTTTTTGATTTTCAATCAATGAAGTAAATTATAAACTACTCAACTATAACCTTTAATACTTCTCTCTTTTCGTTTTGAATAAGTTCGATGAAATACATTCCAGCAGTCAAATTCATCGATAAATTCTGTCCTTGGAAATTAGATCTATTAAGAACTATTCTTCCATTTATATCTCGTATTCTGATGTTACTATAATCAGTAAATGAACTAAACCGCAACGTTCCATTTTTAACGGGGTTAGTTACAGTTATGGTTGTTATATTAGATATGACTTCCCCAATATCTACATTTAAAACGCAAGCATCAGAGATATCGTTTTGGTTTTCAATAATTCCTTGTGGAGTTAAATTTTGACCAATTAAACCAACGTAGTTCGGAGGGTATTTTTCAGCTCTGAAAACCCCGTTAGTAATTGTAATCAAATCAAATTGACCATAAATCACTGGACCTGTGGGGTTCGTGTAACTCCAAGCAAGGATTCCGCTTTTTGTGATTTCTGAAAACCTGCCTAAACTAGATTCGCAGATTAAAAGGCTTCCATTGCTTAAGCTCTGAACTCCAGATTTTTTACTTTGATAGACCGTATTTCCTAAAATTGATCCATTCCATGACCAGTCAAAATTTAGCGGCTTAAATTTACCTAACTCCTTAATGTACACCCCCCCCACAAACTCCGGCTCAATTAAATGAACAGAACTGAATGTTGAAGCACCATCTCCATTGTTGTTAAATACGCTAATCTTTCCATCATCTAGATAGCCAGGTTGAACCCATTTTGCGTCATGTTGGTAATCTATCATTTGATCTGAAGCAGTTCCTCCACCGTACACTTGTGGGTTCCCCCATCGCCATAATAAATCACCGCCTAAATTTGAATTTCCTCCAGTATGGCCAGCTGCTTCAATCGTGGTTGTACTATGATCAATAATATATACTTCACTTAAGTGTCTGGCTGATATTAAGATTTGATCTAAAGCAGCATTATAGTCAATTGAGTTACAGTGTGTCCAATCGTTATTATGACCATTGTTAAAGTTCAGATCAATTAATTTTGGAAAATTTTCGACAATCCCAAAATTTGATTTTGTGCTATCAAAATCTTGAATAAAATGATCAAAAAATTTCCATTCCCAAACAATAATTGCATTGTTAGTTCCGATGGGTTGTAGTTCAACAATTTTATCTAATTTGAAATTTGCGGCAAGATTACTTGGGTTTCTTCCTTCACCAATCATCTCTGTATCAGAATAAATATCAGTGATGAGACATAATACGTTTCCATTCGGTAATGGCTCAATATCATGATGTTGTTTTAAGCCATTTGCGTTCATTGCATAAGTCCAGACAACATTGTTACTCCAATCCCTAATTTGAAGGGAGTCTTTACCTGCTCTTAATAGGTTACCATTTTCAAGAAGATAGCACGTGATTCCTGGTGTTTCAGCAAAAGTCCATTCGTTTATTTTTTCACCGCAATTGTTAACTAAATAAGCACTGGTATTAAATTCAGGAGTAAACAAGGTGTACCCATCCGAAGTATTTATATCAGAGTATAGAAGTCCTATTGTCGGAGATTGAGCCGATAATGTAAACCCGTAAATTAAAAATAATGGTAATAGTGTTTTACACAGTTTATTCATAGCACCAATTTAATAACAAAGAACTTGCTATTCTATAGTTAATGTTATAACGCATGTTTTATTCTAAAAACCTCAAGAGTAAAGTTGAGTCACTCTCCGAAATTCAAGTACCTAGACTCGCGCCAAAACTAGTATCAATTGGTAAAATGCTTGTGCCTGAAAACAAAATAATCAATAAAATGACGTTGCTATATATTGCTAGACAGCTAGTTGAGACGATGCTACAAATTACCTTAGAACGATGTTAAGTCATAAACATTCTGCAAGTCCTATTCTCAACTCAAGCGATGAGAAAAAACAAAATATAAAGTCAATTCACAACGCACTCTAGCTTTATGTGATAACGCTAAATATTAAAAAAGACAGATATGAAAACGTCCTTTTTTTTGACAAGGAGTTTTCATATCTGTCATATTTTTAGTGAGAAACAACAATAGATTTCACAAAGCTACCTGTTTCAGTTGTAACATTAAGCAAGTACATTCCGCTTGTAAAGTTTGCTGTATTCAGCTCCAATTGACCCGAAATAACATTATTTACAGAAACTACTTTGATAATCTGACCAACATTGTTAATCATTTTAATCGTGATGTTTTCATTCGCATCAAAATTGTAACTAATAGTAAGAATCTCCTTTACCGGGTTCGGGAATGCTTCTATATCCAATTTGGTAGCATAGTCACTAATACCTACTGTAGTAGTAACAGAGCCATTGGTTGTACAACCATTAGAATCCGTCATTACACAAGCATATGTTCCTGCGGCAAGACCTGTAGCAGTTGCTGTTGTCTGGTTCCCTGCAGCAGCATCCCACAAATAAGTGTAAGGTGGAGTTCCTCCAGTAGCTGTAGCTGTAATAGTACTATCAAGGTTATCTACTATACTCCCGCTTAAAACAGTTGGTTCAGATACTGTAACAGAAACTGTAACAGCACATCCACTTGAATCGGTGATCGTACAGTTGTATGTTCCTGCAACAAGACCAGTTGCAGTTGCAGTGGTTTGGTTAGAAGAATCATCCCACAAAAAAGTGTATGGTGAGGTACCACCGGCACCAACTGCTGAAACAGAACCGTCCGTTCCTCCATTGCAACTTACATTCGCATCAACCGAAGTAGTTCCTGTTGGAGCACTCGGATTAATTACAGTAACAGTATC
>JBLIOB010000354.1:0-4260 GCA_047639575.1 Parvicellaceae bacterium | reverse complement strand
CACATCTCCTTGGCTTGTCCAACCAGCGAAACCATGCGGATCTGGATCTTGTGGATGATCGTCATCTTCATTATCAAATCGATACGGGATAAACTTTGTGATTGTTTTGTCTTCCAGCGTATTACAGTTTACACTGTGCCAGCTGGTGTCTTTTTGACTGAAATAAACAAACCAATTACCTTCAGGGGACATTGATGCTCTATACTCTACTTTCTCTCCAATCTTAACTCGTTCTCCGGTCTCCACGTTAATTCGATAATAGTCAAAGAACCATCCTTTCCACGACATCAAGTGCTCATAAGGCTTTTGAGAAGACCCTACCGCATAATCACCATCTCCATCCATTTTTGAGCTCCCGTTAAAACCAATTTCTTTATTTCCAATTTGAATTAACTTCTTTGAGCTTTTATTCCAAACAGCCAAGTATCCTTCAACCTTATCTCGCTCTAGACTCAATAATTGCTGTGGTTGTAATTGACCATCTTTATAGTTCCACACATCTACCTTGGCCATTTCGTCTTCTGGAATGGTATCATCCACAGGAGTTCTAGGCTGAGGGAATGTGTATAAATATATTCTACCTCCGGCTTTTGAAAAATAAGGTGAATGATGATCATTCAATACCCAGCCTTCTTTGATTTCATCTTTATTGATTGGCGTTGAAATATTCCCGTCAGCAAAATGGAAAAGATCGTAAATCTTCAATTTTCCTGTGTCCTGACTCGCTAGAAAACCAAACTGGTCTTCATCTTCTGCAAAAAATAGACTCTTAGAAGTGCCGTCTGAGTGATAAATTCTCTTCAGCTTATCATTTACAGAATTATAAACATAAACCGAGGTAGAGTCCAATGTATCTGACACCGTGAAATTTCGGATGTAAGCCATCCAAACTCCATTAATTGACATTCCTGATTCATTTGCTTTGTGAACCTTAACCTTTTTACTAGTTGAGGGGTTAAAGAATAATATCGGTGTCCCCTTTTCAGAAATTTTAGCTGGTTCCGGTTGCTTCTTTCGAAGAAAACACTTTTTCTTTTTCTTAGGCTCTTCTGGCTTGAATCGATCCTTATCATCGAACTTAATAATCATCCAGTTCGTTCCTTCTTCAGCCATCGAAAAGTTTTTAACTTTATTAAAAGTGATGAGGCTATCCACCCCTTTCACCCATATACCTAGACTATCTTTTGGATGTTTCGATTTCTTTACTTTTTTTATTTTTAGCGCTCTAATGGTGTCATAAGGTTGAACAATTTTAAATGCAACTGTACCTCCTCCTTCACTAATCTGGGCTCTTTTACCCCTTGGAATGACTTTACCCTTGCCCTTTTCTTGATCGATAATATGTAGTTCTCCATCACCCACCAACGGATTTACTTCATAAGTAATCGTTTTACCGTTATTCGAAATTTGATCGGCACTTAATTTGTTCCATCCATCATAGACCGATTGGTCTAATTTCTTCTTTTGAGCTTGTGAGATTACGGCTGCCATCATAAGCAGCAGTAATAGGGAATTTTTCAGCATTGCAAAGGAGTTTGCCCGAATATAGCAAGAATCAAATTAAGGAGTATAATCAATAGATAATACAATGTTGGAGAGAACTATAAGCGATAATCAGTTAAAACTTCGCTCGCAGTGTGAGTGAGAATGCTCTTCCAGGAGAAGATATTCCTGAAGCAAATTGTTTGAAGTGATGATCCAAGATGTTCTCGATTGACCCCTGAAGTTTAAAATGCTCATTAATAGTCCAGGCCCCTTTTAAGTTTAACGTGAACCAAAAAGGAGTTCCATCAACGGTTGCTTCCGGCAAATTATCTTCTCCACTTGGCGCATAATCTACTGCCAATTTTTTACCATTATATCTACTATAAGCTGACAATTTCCATGACCCTCCTCCAAGGTTAAGTGAAGTCTGACCATAGATTGGCGGAATATGTCCAAGCGGTGTGCTATTCGCTAAATCCTCCCCAAATGTATAAGTGATGTTGCTTTTCAAATATAATGAAGGGGTAAAATGCATGTTGATCTCTGCCGTTCCTCCATAAATAAATGCATTACTTGCATTACTATTGGTTTGAATTTTGGCCATATCCCCATCATACAGTAAGGAATCTTGACCCTCTAACTGATAGTCTACTCGTACAATTGTGTTGGTTAAATGAGTGTAAAAAACACCAGCTGAAACTCTAATTAATTCAGCTTTTTGGTCAGTAGAGACTACTGTTTTAATCCTTTTTCTAAACGATTTCGTAAAACTGATTTCTCCGTTGTAAGCATTCTCTGGTCTTAGTTGATTGTTGGGAACAACCACGTTTCCGTCTTTCTCAAACACTTTCCCGTAATCATCCACATTCGGACTTCTAAAACCTGTGGAAGCAACGATGTTGACCTTGCTTGTTTTATCTGGCTCTATTAGCAAACCAACGCTTCCAGATAAAGCTCCCCCATTAAAATTAATATTATCAAATGGCAACTTCACAAAGGTTGTATCCTCAAAAGTCGAATACAATAAAGACCTAGAATACCTCACTCCTGAATTAAACATGGAATGTTCAGACAGCTTTCGGTCGTAGGCCATGTAAGCGGCAAACGTTGCCATATAACTCCCTCCATCGGGATAGCGAGATGAGTTTGCTGTTTTCTCATCGGTCAATATATTTTGCGAATAAGAAGAGGATTTCACATAGTTGTAAGTCGCTTCTGTTCCGTAAGAAATAGCTTGGATGCTATCAAATCTTTTGGTTAAATCAAGATTGATACTGTAAACATCAACGTCTTCTGATCTATAGTTCTTCCAATCATCTTTATACTTTCTTGTAATTCGATCTTCATCTATATTTTGATAAGCAAGGATAAAACTCGCGCTATTAAACAATCCACTTTTATTTGTAATTGCTCCTTTAAGTGAGGTCAAAAATCTCTTTTGCGGTCCATAATACCACTCTGCAAATTTTGGCAAACCACCTTTCAAGTCATTCAGCCTATCAAATCTTCCAATGTCTGTTGAAGTCGATAATTGAGTGTTAAGGATTAGGTTAAAATCTTTAGAGGCTTGATATCGAATTTTTTGCATTACATCCAGCTGCTGGTATCCACTGTTTACCTGCAAGTTTTGATCTGTATTAGCAATTGCCGAGTCTGCTCCATTAACCCGAGCCACATAATAAGGAAGCTTACCAAAGTCCTCATAGCCATGACTACGCACTTTACCCATTTTTAAATCACCGAAATCATTTGCGGAAACTGAAGCCAAATAGGCCCACTTTTTTCCTCCTAATTCAAAGTCGAAATGAGCGGATTTCTCCAAGTTTACTGTATTAAAACGAGTCATGGCATTTCCCGCGAAGCCTGAAAATTCGGACGTCCCTTTTTTCTCATTCAATAATCTCGGTGTTTTAGTATGGAAATGCAATACTCCACCTAGGGCGTCACTTCCAAAAATAACAGAACCTGGGCCAAACAGAATATCCGTTGAACTAAGCATGTTATTGTCAACGGTAATCGCATTTTGAAGATGGCCACTTCTATAAATAGCATTGTTCATTCTAACTCCGTCAACAACCATCAATATTCTATTTGCTTCAAACCCTCTAATAACAGGGCTTCCTCCTCCCCCTTGACTTCTTTGCACCATCACAGAGCCTGTCTCTTCAAGCATGCTTGCTGCATCTGAAGCGTTCAACTCTTCAATTGCTGCTTCATCAAGAATAAGTTGTTTGGAGATCGTACTAGGTTCTGGATCATCTCTTTTTTGAGTTGCAGGACCAACCTTGGCCATGAAAGAATCGTCCAGCATAAAGAATTTAAATCCATCCTTTTTTAAGGTTTTAAAAGCAATCGTTTTAATAGGATATCCATATACTCGAAAAACCAAAGAATCTCTAGCATTAAATGCCGCTAGAGAAGCCATTCCAAGCATGTCTGTCTTTACTGATTTCGTATACGCAATATCAGATATTACTACATCTGCAATCGGTTTATAATGAAACTCGTCAATTACCTGTACGGTCTGCGCAGATGCCGATACAACAACAAACAACATGATTAATAAGGCAAATCTCATTCTAACAGGTCTTTCAAAACAAGATGCGAATTTATACTTTTTATCCCCTCAAGTTGAATCTGATAATATTCGATCAAGGTTTGGAGCGTATCTCTTCGCAGCTGGGTTGGTATTTTCATATGCGTCCCAGACTCCTGGGTTTGCCCTAAGACTGCTGCAAAATTCATGCCCATAATTTCCTTAATCAAAGAAGCAGT
>JBLIOB010000353.1:0-4271 GCA_047639575.1 Parvicellaceae bacterium | reverse complement strand
TGTCAACTATAAAGGGGCAGTAGGAGGATCTTACAGTCCAGTTCTACCCTACGCAATAATCGATTTCAATAATAAATGGAGCGCAATGCTGAGGGTGGATATTGGGGGACAATATATAGGGTTAGTAAACGAAAGACCTTTATCAATATTTCAAAAAAAACCAGAACCTGAATTCTCGAGATATTATGATTTGCAGGTACATCACTTGCGGGCGCACATTCAAGTAATGCGAACAATATGGTCTTTTAATAGATTTAAATTAAGTGCTCAATATGGAGCTGAGTTGGCCTTTTTCAAAATTGATTTATCAAAATTTAGTAGTGACGGACCGTTTTTAGGTGTTCAATACAAGGCTTTGTACTCATTTTTGAATGATCGGTTTGTTTCATTAAGGGCTGTGCCGATGTTTAATTTGGGTGTGGAGGTCAGCGTCCAAAATATTAGAATTGGCGTTGACTTTGGTACAAGTTTGCCATCTTTTGATTCCAACGCTGCAATTAAAAGGTATACACAAAGCAGATTAAGTATTGGATATACACTTTTTTCAAAGCCATTAAAAGCGAATCAAAACTCGATTAAAACCGATCAAAAAATAAAGTCAAGTTCCAAAAATACTTTATTCCTAAACTATAGACAAAGAATTTATGAGCATGCTAAAACAGGCTCTGATTGGTTTGTTTTGATGACAGACTCCTCTACAGTTTCAATAAAAGAGGGAGCTCAAGCGAAATTTAAATATGGATTTGGAGCTACAATAGGTTGTTCTTTTAAACATTTTTTTAATCGGAAATGGTCTATAAATACGGCATTGGATTTTTCCGTATTGCATCCTCAATTTGAGGAAGCTATAACACATCTTCCTGAAAATGAAAATTATGAATATAGTCCTATGAAATTACCTGTAACACTTAAAAACGAGGATACCTTCGTCCGATATGCTTTACGTACATCAATAAACCGAGATTTATCTATTAAAAAGAATTTTGATTTGTACATCGGAGCGGCAGTGGGAGTTAATATTTTCAATGTAAGAACAGATAATGCTTGGGGTGGGGAATTACCTTGGCTTGATGAGAATTTGGATGAAGAATTATCTTTTTCAAAACTAAACTTCTCGGTTGGTGGCAGGTTCGGAATTACTTATCGAAAATTTGACGCTTCGCTAAACTACTCATCTACTGTTCTTTCATTACACCAAGACGATCAACCGTTGCAAATGGGCAGACTGGGTGCATTATATTTTGAACTAGCGATTCCAATTTTTAGATGAGTTCAAGTACTTTAAATATAAAATTACTTTTCGCTTTGATTCTAATAATCATGGGCGGAATCGCTGTGTCGAATGCGCAGAGCGAGCCTGATTTAGTGATCCAAGAATGGCATGAAACTGATGTCGTTTCATTGTGTTTCGTTCAGAACGATAACCGATTAGTGGTAGGGGACGCAGGAGGGAAAATTATTCTTTGGGACTTACAAACGAAGAGGCAAGTTGGGAGTATTCAATTAGAGGTCAAGATTAAAAATATTTTGGAATTTTCTGATGCACGATTTGGTGTTGTCTCGCTTGATAAAGTGCAAATTTACTCAAGTCAAAACTTGAAATTTTTATATAGTCTCCCGATCGATAATGGCGACAATTTTGTAGAATTCGATGATCGGTTATTGTATCGTTTTGGGCAAAGTGTAAAGGTTTTAGCGGTAGAGAAAGGTGCAATACCAAAAGTGATTTCAATGCCAAGTATTTCGAAATTGATCGTCTCAGACTCCTGCGTCCTGGCTTCAACCAAGAATAAAATTTATCAGCTTAAAAGTAAAAAAGGTGAAATGGTGAAAGCCGGTTCTATTGATGTAAAAAGAACGGCCGGAATATTAAACCAAAATAGTTCAGGGCAAATAATAACCAAGACTAAAGGAGGAATCGTTAACCTGCGAGCCGCTAGAAAGCCTCATATTTTATTAACGTCCTATGTAATGCCGGTTTTCTCTAAAGCGATAAGATGGGGAGATATGCGTGGTAATAGGGTTGTTTTACTCTCTAATGACCATAACATTTATGTATTAGACGAAAAATTAAAGGATTTGTACCAGCTGACGTTAACAGATGGCCGTCCGGAGCGAATAGAGATGTCTGCAAAAGGAAATTACTTAGCGGTTGCATCAAAAGCCAAAGTTACGATGTATGATCTTACCGTTGGAAGAGAAGCTTACGAGCTTGATGCAAATGCAAGTAGAATTACTTCTATTACAAAGAATCAAAGTAAAGATGGAATGCTGCTAGGATTTTCTAATGGAGGATTAAGGTTGTTACCATTAGACCATACGCAAAGGACTTACTTTACTCAAGTTCCCTTGAGCCTTAAAGAAATCAGAAGAGGATGGAGGGTTAAAATTGATGTTATTGCTGAGGAAGAGGTTGGGAAAATCAGATTTAGTGGTAAAGTCTATCGGTCAATTGAAGGAAGGGTTAAGGCTGAACGAAATTTGACTGGAAATTGGGATTATATAACAAATTCTATGCAACTGAGCTTTTCGGGCAAATCATCATTTACTAAAGATGATAGACTGACAGTGAAAGGCTACATTGAAAGTTCTATTAAGAAAAATCAGAACATCCGATTTGAAAAGCAAGAAGTTGATATCGCTCTAAGCGGCCTTAATATGCTCGAGCTTAAGTCAGGTAATAGTAATCCGATTGAAGTGATCTGTTTAAATGGAGGTGAGACTTTATATCGTAAGGGCAACAACTACTACGCAACAAAAAATGCTTCCAATTACTTGTCGTTTACAAATACAACTGGAGCGTCATATCGTTTGGAGCAATTTGACCCGTTTTACAATAGACCGGGATTGGTATTCAAGGATTGTAAATATTTGAACTCAAACCTTATTAACCTGTATGATAAGGCTTATGACAAAAGGTTGAAAAAGTTGGGCATGAGCAATTCAAAACCTGACTTCAACAATATCCCACAACTGGATGTTATGGACACTACTAAATACAATGTGGAACAGGATGAATTGAGCGTGCGTATAGAGGCAAAAGATAATGTTGCATTAACGGTACTTCATGTTAATGTAAATGGCGTTCCGATGTTTGGTAAAAATGGGAAGTCGATCTCTGGAAAATCTTTTACTACGGACCTATTAATCAAATTGAGTACAGGCGTAAATAAAATTGAAATTTTCGCAGCGAATTCAAATGGTATCATTTCGAATCTAATTCAGACGGGTCACTTTCTAGACACAAAGCGAAAACAGAACCTATTTTTAATTGGGGTAGGGGTTAGTAAGTATGAGCAAAACGAGTTTGATTTGGATTTTGCTGCTAAAGACGCCAACGACATCATTTCCAAATTTGAGCGGAAACTAAAAGGATATCGAAACATTAAAAAATTGTCTTTAGTGGGGAAAAATTTCAATTCATCAAGCCTTGAAAAAATGAATGGTTTTCTGAAAGAGGTAAATGAAGATGATGTAGTGATTTTCTATTATGCTGGTCACGGAGTTCTTGATGCGAATTTGGACTATTATTTATGCCCATTTAATATGGACTTTTCGGCACCTCAAAAGAACGGGGTATTGTATGAGGAAATTGAAAATACAATTACTAAATGTAAAAGCAGAAAGAAGATTATACTGCTTGATGCTTGTCATTCGGGAGAAATTGATAAGGACGAATTAACTTATAAGAAAGAGCAATCGGTTAAACCGGGAGATTTAAAATTTAGAGGAACAGCAGATGGGATAGGGGCAAATGATCAGATAAGTATATTTGAATTTTCAAAGCGGCTTTTTATTGATACTAGATTAAGTAAAGGAAATTTAATAGTCACATCTTCCAGTGGTGCGGAGCTGTCTATGGAGGGAGCAGATTGGGACAACGGTTTATTTACACATTTTGTTTTATCAGGGCTTGAGAGTAAGGATGCCGATTTGGATGAAGATGGAACGCTTTCTATTCATGAATTAATTGACTTTGTTTCGGCTCAAGTGTCCAAGGTTTCAGGTGGAAAACAAAACCCAACGATTAGAGAAGACAATCGGCATATTGATATTGACATGAACTGATTAAGTGCGCATTTCTTTAATTTCTTAAGAACTAGTTAAATTCAAATAGTTGCTTCAAATCAACCTTGACCTGAGTTATAAAGATCGATATTGTGGGTAGTAACTGCTAACTTGTAACGCCAGCTTCCAGATTGGTTATAAGCTGCATGTATAAGCTAATTATTCCGGTAGTTTCTTGTCTTTTGTTTTTATGTAATTGCACC
>JBLIOB010000352.1:0-4313 GCA_047639575.1 Parvicellaceae bacterium | reverse complement strand
ACAGGAGTGTCAATAGTATTTCTTTTGATGTTGAGTATTCTTCGAAATATCTACTAATTAAAAAGGGGCCGAAGCCCCTTAGTTTTTAACAGCAATTATTGCTATTTCCATTTGTGTTACAATTACAATTACAGTTACAAGAGCAATTGCAAGTTCCATTTGTGGTGCTACATGTGCAGCTATTTTCATCTTTGTTCATTTTAGTTGTTTTAAGTTTGAAACGCTATTCAACTTTATAAACGGGAAGCTTGAAAAAAGACGCAATTAGCAGTTGCAATCGGCTAGTTTTGAGCTTAGAATGTTTCCATACTTATCAGTTTCTACTTGACAGCATTCAATAAATAATTCCTTCAACTGATGTTTAGACCGCTGGAACCTTGATTTTGCACCTGAGTAGGAGATGCCTATTTCTTTTGCATATTCCTTCTGAGAAATTCCCTCAACTTGAATTTTTTGAAAAGCGTCTTGATAATTAATTGGAAGTTCTTTCAAATGAGAGTTTAGACAGCGAGCGAATTTCTGTTGCTCTTTTTCATTTACTTCTGAGTCCTCAGATACTAACTCTTGAACATCAAATTTAAGATTTCCTTTGCGGTAATAATCGATAATAGCATTCCGAGTAACTTGATATAGCCATCCCGTTAAATTGCTTATTTGATCTAGCGATTCGGATTTTAAATGAATTTTAATAAAGATGTCTTGAAGGATATCTGCAGCATCTTCCTCATTACTAATTCTCTTTTTAATGAAATTCAGCAACTCATTTTTAAAACTTCCCCATATGATAGTCGTATCCATCTTTTCTTGTTAAAGACGCACTGGTTTTGAAAAGACGCAAAATCATCAGAACAGCCCTTGAACTTCATTTTTAAATGATTCAACATCTATGATTTTCACTTTTAAAGATTCTTCTTTTTTCGTTCCAATCACAACGTCCTTATAACCATAAACAATTCTACCGTCCGTTGTGTTCGCAAAAGCCATGATAGTCACTTTTCTACCGGCTGGAATATTTTCAAATTTCCCGGCACCATTTGCTGAGTAGTTGTAGCCTTTAACGATTGCGTTAATGTCCTTGAAAACCATCCGATATGTCATTGGGTATTCTTTGTCGTTTCTAACCAGTAATTCTGTCCTGTTAGGATCATCCATGAACCGATCACAATTAATCCAACCCAATTTGGAGGAAGTTAACACCCATCCAGTTCCATCAAAATACCTTGGACCTGTCATATTTGATTCTGGATTCATGCCTGGTCTAGAATCAGTAAGTCTTTCCCCTTTGAAGTTTGGAAAGCCAATGGCTTCTTCTCCACTTAACATTGGTCGATTTCCGCTTCCTTCCATTTCCTCCATTTCTGGCCGGTTAAAAACAGAAATGTCGTTGTTAGTTGTGTCCCAATCAACAATGTTTTCCGTATATGTTCCATTAAACGTTCTCATTTCCTTGCATACAGAATTGTTACAAGGGAAAAACACTTCGATCTTTTTTCCCGGGTCCAACTCGATCCGTTCATCTTCATATTCTGCTTTGACATAAATAGTACCACCGCTCACTAAAATTTGGTTAGCCATGTTGGTAGTTAATCCTGCAAGAAGTAAATCTGCTTTGCTATAATATTCGCATACGGTAATCTTAATTCTAGGTTTTTTTACTATTCCTTTGTCCCAAGTTTTCGCGAAACAATTTGCTGGGAAGTTAATCTGTGTGCCTTGTCTACTATAAACCAGTGCGTCTTTGGAATTGTCGATAAATTCAAAGTCACAATTATCCGGCTGTAGTGTAAAGTCTGGAGCATAATGTTTATCTCTCCAATAGGTGCTTTTTTCTGTTATGATTGAATAGTAGCCTTGCTTTTTACTAAACGCTTTTTCTTCATCGGAGGCCTTGCAAAAGCCAACCGTGCAATCTTCGAAATTGGTCAACTTTAGACGGATATGATTGTCTAAAATTTGCTTTTTTTTCAAGTATTTATAGACAGTGTCTACTCTTCTCTTGGAAAGCTTTTGCTGGTCTTTAGATTTTAGCATTCGTTCTTTTACCGAAAGCATTAAAAACTCAATCTGAGTTCCATTGTACATTTCATCCCAAATGAAGTCAATTTCATTTACAACAGATGTATCCAACTTAGAATCCAAATATTTGAATGGAAGTATTGAAGAATAGAGTTTTGATGTGTTTTTCTGACCTAAAGCCGAAAAAACACAAGTAAAGATTATGAAAGTGAAAAGAAGTTTCATCCTGAAGGTTTAAATCATAACCCAGGATCTTCTAAAAGGTTACTCGATGATGATCTTTTTCCCTAGAATTTCTAAACCATTCTTTTGAATAGACAAGAAATAGATTCCAGCGCTAAGGTCATTGGCACTAACATTAACGCTTGAAGCATTTTGCACGTTAGATTTGTAAGCGATTTTACCTTGAGTATCAATCAACTTAACAGATACATTCTCGATGATGCCTTCAAAAGTTACTGCGAAGTTACCAGAACTAGGATTCGGATAAATAGAAACGTTTAATTCCTCAATTTCATCAACACCAACTGTACAGCTACTAGTGCAAGTACATGTGCTAACATTAGTCCCTAAAAAACCAGTATTCAAATCAAAAAGTCCTGAACTTGCATCGCACATATCAATAAATGAACTATCCATGCCGAAATTTCCACTGTTACCTGAAGCACCAACTACAGTAAATCCACCGCATCCGATTGTTGGACCTGTAATATCACCACTGTTCCCCCAGTCACGACCAACTGAAATTAATTTTTCGGTCATAAATGTGCCAGTATTTCCAAAATCTTGTCCTACCGTCAGCGTACAATGATTTTCAAAAAGCCCTGGAGTGAAATTCCCTAAATCAAAATTAACTGTCATTGTACCATAGTTATGAACTTCACCAGCGGTTTGGCCAATTGAATCACAGGTCACGGTTCCAGATCCCATGTTGTGGAATGCTGGAATAGTACCAGTTCCACTATATCCTTGCGCAATTGCAATTGAGTTAACGGCTCCCATATTCATGAAAATACAATCTGCACCAGAAATCAAAATGCTATCTATTGTTGCAACACCAGCAACCATATTAGTGAAAGTTCCACCACTTATGCCAAAACCTTCATTATTCATAGTGCCCATGTTTACAATTTCTCCAGATGTCATAGCAATGTTAGCGGAGCTAATGGTTCCCATATTACATATTTCACCACCATTAACCAGGATAGCCCCAGATAGGTTGCCAGAAGCCGTGATACAAAGTTTTTGACCAGCAGCAACCACTACTGGAATAGCAGAAGCAGCTGAGATTGTTGTTGTACATCCTGAACATTGAGCGTTTACTGCTGATGTAAAGGCAATTGAAAGGATTAGTGTGCTTAATAATTTAAAATTCATCGTGTTAGTTTAGTCTTTAAATATAAGGTTTTGGTTTTACATCAATAACTGGGCCCTGCCGAAATGTAGAAAAGGTTTATTCGCCAACGACTACAAATGTTTATATTTATCTAATGAAGGAAGAAACAGTAATGAATTGTGCTGAATGCGGTGCAGACATGGAAGGAAGGGTTGATAAAAAATTCTGCTCAGATTATTGTAGAAATGCTTTTAATAATAATCTCAATCGAGACGCCAACAAGTATATAAGGAACATTAATAATACGCTTCGAAAGAATCGAAGGATTCTAGAAGCGAAATGCCCTGGTGAAAAAAGTGTTGCCCATAAAGATGAGTTACTGTTTGCTGGTTTTAATTTTGATTACTATACCAACACCTACGTTACAAAATCAGGAACCAGGTATTATTTCTGTTATGATTATGGCTACTTATCTCTAGAAGATGAAAAGTTTGCAATCGTAAAAAGAGGCGAATACGTGAAATAGTAAATAATATTCAATGCGTGCATTGAAAAATTACTCTGCATGCATACTAATTCACTTCGATTTTGTACTTTCGACTTCTCTTAAAAGACACCAATGAATAAGCACTATCCGAATTTATTTGAGCCACTCGATTTAGGTTTTACAACCTTAAAAAACAGAACGTTAATGGGGTCTATGCATACGGGCATGGAAGAATCTAGAAACGGACATCAGAAAATGGCTGCCTACTTCGGTGAAAGAGCTCGAGGCGGTGTTGGTTTGATTGTTACCGGTGGAATAGCTCCAGATCGAGCTGGCTGGGTGGCTCCGTTTGCCAGCAAATTGACAAGCCAGAAAGAGGCAGATAAACACAAAGTTATTACCAGATCTGTTCATGATGAAGGTGGTAAAATATGCCTTCAAATTCTTCATACTGGAAGATATGGATACCACCCA
>JBLIOB010000351.1:0-4320 GCA_047639575.1 Parvicellaceae bacterium | reverse complement strand
TAACACCTCCCTGTGGAACATCATTAACCAAAAGCTGATACTTCCACTGGCTGCTATCTGACGTTTGAACAATTTGAAGCCCTTCACAGTCAGCTTCAATTGCCTGAATCTCAAGTTTAATATCAGACTTCGTAACTAACCTGCCTATTTCATGATATTCTTCATCAACCGCAACATCAATGTTTTCATAAGCTATCAGACTATTATACTCATATTCAATCTTATAATTCCCTGGATTAAGTACAAATAAGAACCTCCCAGAAGTTTTATTAGCTCTATATTCTCCAACAACCTCGTCTGTATTTCTGTCAAAAACTGTAATGAATACATCAGTTAATACTGCCCCTGATAAATCTTTGATACATCCCTTATAGACAATTAAAATCTTCTTCTTTTCATCTTGCATATCTATCATATAGATATCCTGATCACCCTCACCACCTTCTCGAAAAGAAGAGAAATAAGCTCTTGTTCCATCCGCTGAAGGAACAAAGAACACGTCTTCCCCAACTGTGTTAATAGGATGACCTAAATTCCTTGGCTCAGACCAAGTATCATCCTCTAGCAACTCAGATGCAAAGACATCGAATCCACCCATTGTATTGTGCCCTTTAGACGAAAAGTAAAGAGTTTTACCATCTGGATGTAAATAAGGACCTTCTTCATCAAATGGAGTATTAATGATACTCCCAATATTTTGAACATCTGCCCATTTACCACTTGGAAGTTTTTTCATTAAGTAGATATCACGTCCACCTTTTCCATCTGGTCTATCTGAAACGAACGCAATTGTTTTACCATCAGCACTTAATGCTGCGTGGGAATCCCAATATTCAGAATTAATCGCTGCCTGAAGTTCTTCTGGTTCAGACCATTTATCATTAATGATTTTAGATTCATAAATGGTTCCTCCACCATTATCCCCGTTCTCTTCATTTCTATAAATGAACATTTTCTCACCGTCAGGGCTAATATATATACATGCTTCATGACCTTCTTCATTCAACTCTTTAATTGGTTCGGGGTCCGTCCAGCTATCTCCTTGCTTATAACATACATAGACGTCTTCACGATAAAGACCATCCAGGTCTTCTGTTTTTCCGCCAGTACTGTTGGTTCTCCTAGAGGTGAAAATCATGATTCGTTCATCTGCCGAAATTATTGGTCTATAATCAGGGAATTCCGTATTAATTCCTTTTCTTAGCTTATGCAGCTCAGCATTAACTGGATTTTCAAATAATTGTTTTGCATTTCTGCTGATTCGAATATCCCTAGTTACTGCCTCTACTGCTTCCGTATTGGATGGGTCCAGAACACTTTTATATTCTCTTAGTTTCTCTAACGCTAGGTCGAACTGGTAATTCGCATGATACGCTCTACCTAAGTACCATATTGATTCTACAGGAGCATTTTCCTCTTTATGGCTTCTAATTTTGTAGTATGCGTTTAACTTATCTTGGCACAATAAATAATACTGAATCGCATTCTTTTTTTGATACTTTGATTGCAAATAGCAATACCCTATGATGGACTTAACGTTTACATTACCAGGATAATCTTTATCCACTTTTAGAAAGGCTGTTAAAGCATCACTAAAATTTTCTTGGTCAAGAAAGTCGTGTGCAGCGTAGAAATCTGTCTTATAACTTTGAGCAAATGAGCCCAAGCTTATTGCAATTAAGATGGCAAATGATGCCGATTTGAGTAATGCCCTCACAACTAGAGTGTTTCGGTTAGTTTTGAAAATAGTCTTCGAAGATATCTCATTTATAGTAAATGAGCTAATAAAAGAAAAGCCCAACCCTGCTTTATCGATAATAAAGCTGAATTGGACGATTCAAAAGGCTAAATAATGTGACACAATTGCTTGCAATCGAACTAACTATGAAACTACTCTGTGATAAATCTCTTTATCATTGTTCTATACCCACTATTTAGCTGCATCAAGTAAACTCTTGTTTAGGTCTTAAACATGATTCTGTAATATGTAGATGCTAATCACAACACTTTCCATAAAAGATTAGAATCTATCTAGGCTAACCTCTCGAACAACCCCGTACCATTTAATTATTTTTTCTCCAATCCCAGGAGCATTTACATGGATAATGTAACATCCACTTGCTATTGGAATCCCTTTTTCATTCTTCATATCCCAATCTACCGAAGTAATCAAGTTGTCTTTTCTGATCGTTTTAATCAACCTTCCTGCAGTGTTATAAATTGTAACTGTGCACTTATCAGGCAAATTTGTGACCTTCATTTTAGTATCCAATTTAGAAGATTCGTATGCCGAATAGGCAAAATACGGATTTGGAACAGCTCTAATTATATCTAGCGCTGTGACCGCAGTCGTGTCAACAGATAATGATGTTGCCGCATCGTCTGTTGAGAAATTATAAAGTGGGTTCCACAAATTCAAACTGTTAAGCTCATCTGGAGAATTATGAATGTGGTTTGAACCTAACGCATATTCCTCGTACGCCTTTTCAACTCTTAATTCTACTCTCGTTTCTGTAGGAATTAAACCGTCACTATAGGAAAGCATCATTTCTTCTGCTACAATCATTGGCGCTCCTACCCAAATACAACTGCTCCAAACATTAATCTTATTAGAAGTTGATGGTGCAGTAAGCTGATTTTTCATCCATGCAGCCTCATCGTAAATAGGTTGACGATCTAATAATTTCGTTTGGTTAAACTCTTCTCTTCTGTCATTTTTAAAGACATACAGATAGTGTTTACCTCCGTAAATCGGTTGCCCCATTCCACTGTATTTAGTCGAAGTTGGATTCCAGATCATGTCAGCTCCATTGTGTGATCCTAGCCACGAATCTTCGCCAAAGGCCATATTTAATCGTTCGCCAGATTCTACGTCTATAGCATATCCCGGGAACCAACCCATACCAGTCCCGGTATCAGGATCTCCATACTCATCAACTGATTGAACTGGCTTCACGTCAAACTTATTAGCATTTTGCACATTCAAAATAGGGTCTTCTCCCATTTCAAATACCACACACTTTGTCCATTTAGACCTGTCTTTTGTGAAAACCACGTCAATACTTTCCACTTTTTGCAAGCCATTTTGAATCCAGTTTCTATACGGACGAAGGTTTCGATCTGCAGGTTGATTTGTTGTGTCTCCAACCATTCGGTACGGAGCCCAACCCCCATTAATTAGACCTTCGTATTCTTCATCTGGATCTAAAGGAACTCTGTCATCCGATGGTCCAACTAGGATATCCGGCCCTCCAACTTGTCTTGTAGGATCAGGGTTTACACCTGATCTAATCCAATTTTCCCAAATTATTGCATCATTATCTTCCATGTGAGTTAGCCAAGCGATCGAAGAATCAGCAAAAGACAATGAGCTTCCTGCTGCATGAATAAAATAATTGCTGCTCTTGACAAAAACCCAAGGCTTGTTTTCTATTTCAATAGAAATTCCGTACTCAGGTAAAAGCTGCTCATTTCCAACAATGATGGAATTATCTGAGAATATGGTGTCTCCTGTAATTAGGTCATATAAAACCCAGTCTGCATCACTTAATGTAAGATTACTATCTAAAAAGAACTGAATATTAAAATTGCCAGGCTTTACATTAAGTGGATCGATCACTTTGATTTTTACGGGACCTTTTCCTGCCTTGTACGTTAAATTCTCCATTTTGAAATTTGCTAAAATTTCATCTTCAGACTCCCTAGTAATTTCAAGATAATTTCCTGTATTTCCTTTTCCTTCGATTCTAGTTATTTCTACTCCGTCACCAAAATCACAATTAGCAACCGTACCCATTAATTCAGGAGCTGGGATATGCGGAATTCCGATGAATGTTTTAATTTCTCCACCTTGTCCATTGAGCCTTCCTGCTATATAGGGCAGTTTCTGACCGTTCAAAAGATCGGGCCGTCCTGGATCGTACTCCTTAAATTGATTGAATGCGTACGCCACAGCCATATAATAGTATCGCTTGTGGTTAACCAAGCGATTATCTCCTTGAGCGAATAAATCCAACTTTAAATTGAATGAGTGCGCAAGTCCTTCATTGTTCCCGTCTACCATTTCAGTTGGAATGCTGAAACCCAAATCTTGATCAAAAATGAAGTTAATCAGACGATCCATAGAATCTTTTTTATCACATTGAAATACTAATCGAGCCAAATCTGGGTTCGAAACATCTGCAGCACTAACTGCTTCATTCTTTAGCTGAAAAACTTGATAGCCTTGGAATCTATAATAACGATCTGAATTTGTTTCATTCGTATCAAGATCGATCGTTTCCGGGATTCTAGAATCCAACTCAGAATAATCTTCATTGA
>JBLIOB010000350.1:0-4323 GCA_047639575.1 Parvicellaceae bacterium | reverse complement strand
ACATTCACGCTAACCGTAACAGCTGCAAATGGATGCGTTGATACCGATGTTACAACAGTAAGTTTAGATATGGCAACTCCTGTTGCTGCAGTAGCGGCTCCCGAACTAATTACATGTACTGCTCCTAGTATTGTTTTAGATGCAACTGGATCAGCTGGAACCGGAGGTTTAACTTTTAGCTGGGTGGCTACTACCGGTGGGAACATTGTTAGTGGTGGCGCTACGGACACCCCTACCGTTAATGCAGCTGGAGATTACACAGTAACTGTTACTCATGCCAATGGATGTACCGATTCTTTTTTAATAAGCGTAATTGCAGATAGTAACGTTCCATCTGCCAACGCTGGGCTTGCAGCCGACTTAAATTGTTCTTTATTTTCAGTAGTATTAGATGGTTCCGGATCTACAAGTACTGGTGGACTTACATATAGTTGGGTTGCTTCAGGTGGTGGAAATATCGTTTCTGGTGGATCAACTGATTCGCCAACTGTAGATGCGGCTGGAACCTATACATTGACAGTTACAGATGGAGTAAGTGGATGTACATCTGTAGATGTTATTGTAGTGAATGAAGATATCATTTTACCTACAGCAAGCATTATCGCACCAATAACAGTAGATTGCAATAATCCAGCAATTATTCTGGATGGATCTGGATCTTCTCAAGGAGTAAATTTCTCATACAATTGGACCACTGCTGGCGGAAACATTCTTTCCGGTAGCACATCAGATAGTGCAGTTGTTGACGGAGCTGGAGATTACACGATAACTGTGTTGAACGCTACTAACAACTGTACGAATACGTTCTTAGTAACTGTTGCGATTGACACTGTATCGCCATCTTCAGATGCAGGACTGGACCAAACATTAACTTGTGCTGCGGCTGACGTTTCTTTAGATGGTTCGGGCTCAAGCGGCACTGGAATCACTTATTTATGGTCGGGACCTGGAATAACTGCAGGTGGAAGCACCAACTCCGCCACAGCGAACATTCCGGGAACATATTTGCTGACCATTACGGGAAGCAATGGATGTACAGACACAAGTACAGTTCAGGTGATACCTGATGTTAATTTACCTGTAGCAGACGCTGGAATTTCTATGGTGATTGATTGTAATAACCCAACTATAAATCTGGATGGATCAGGATCTGAAACCGGAGCAACCATCACTTATACGTGGACAACCGTTAGCGGAAATATTATTAGTGGTGGAACTTCTACAAGTCCGTTGGTGGATGGTACAGGAACCTATACCATTACTGTTGATAACACCAGTAATGGATGTTCAGCTGTTGCCAATGTTACAGTCACAATGGATACAATTACTCCCGTATTGACTACGACTGGATTGAATACAATTGACTGTAATAATCTACAAGTGTCTTTAGTTGGAACCGCAACTTCTGGACCTATCGCCAATTATTTATGGACAACGGCAACCGGCAATATTGTTTCAGGAGCAGGGACTGATACAGCCGTAGTTGATGCAGCCGGAACGTACACTTTAACAGCTATTGGAACAAACGGGTGTGCTTCTAACTCGAGCTCGACAAACGTTACTGCAAACCCCAATCCAACTGCCTATTTTACTGCCACTCCTGATAGTGGCTCTGCTCCGTTAATTGTCTCCTTCACGGATTCCTCTACCAATGCAAATTCATATTTCTGGGATTTTGGAGATGGTGATTCTGATACAATCATGAACCCAACCCATACGTACATAAACTCTGGAAATTATGTAGCAACGTTAACCATTACAGATACTAACGGATGTACTGACGTGTATAGCATTACTATAATAGTTGCTGGAGATATTGTAATTGAAGTTCCAAATGTCTTTACACCGAATGGCGATGGATCAAATGATCATTTTCATCCGATTACAACTAACATTAGTGCATTGGAAGGAGTTATTTTCAATCGTTGGGGACAGCAGATGTTTGAATGGTGGACCGTTGATGGTGGCTGGGATGGCAGAAGCACCGCGGGGAATTTAGCACCAGAAGGAACCTATTATTACATCCTTAAATTAACGGATTATCAAGAAGTAGTTCATGAGTTTACCGGATTCTTTGTACTACAACGATAAGAATCGTTTCTTTGGCGCATGAATCTATTATCCGTTGAAGGATTATCTAAATCTTATGGGGTCAAGGACCTTTTTAATAATGTAACATTTGGCATTGATCAAGGTCAAAAAGTTGCGTTTGTTGCAAAAAACGGAACTGGAAAATCTACTTTACTTAAATGCATTTGTGGCCTTGAAACCCAAGATGAAGGGC
The DNA here is from genome assembly GCA_047639575.1 of Parvicellaceae bacterium. GTDB lineage: Bacteria > Bacteroidota > Bacteroidia > Flavobacteriales_D > Parvicellaceae > JBLIOB01. Next base: position 2,039 of record JBLIOB010000350.1, on the reverse strand, counting down.
GAGTTGTATTCCGAAAAGAAATTTCAAATGGTTATCTAGCTCAATCACATGAATTTGAACCAGGTCTAACTCCGATGGAGGTAATCTTAAACTCTGGAAATCCAATAATTGCTGCTATAAAAGCCTATCAAAAAGTAACAGAAAGCGGAGACGCTGGAGATCAGTTTCAATATGCATTCGATGAAATGAATCGTTTGAACGCTTGGGAAAAAGAAGTTAAAATTAACGAGATCCTTAGCAAACTGAAGTTAGATACGATTCAGGTAACCACTGAACATTTTTCAGGAGGCCAGACCAAGCGAACGGCATTGGCCAAAATTTTAATTGATGATCCTGATTTTTTAATTCTAGATGAGCCAACCAACCATCTTGACTTGGATATGATTGAGTGGTTAGAGGAATATTTAGGAAAGTCTAATTGTACTCTTTTCATGGTAACACATGATCGTTATTTCTTAGACAATGTTTGCACTGAACTCATAGAATTAGATGGCGGGGCGATCTATAGATACAAAGGAAACTACTCTTACTTTTTACAAAAGAGAGACGAAAGATATCAAGTTCAGGAAGTAAGCATATCCAAAGCCAACAATCTGTTGAAGACAGAGTTAGAATGGATGAGAAGACAGCCTAAGGCAAGAGGAACCAAATCCAAATCTAGAATAGCAGATTATCACGTGTTAAACGAAAAGGCCTCTGTTAAAGTAGACAAGTCAGTTATAGATTTAAAAATCAATATTAAACGACTTGGCACTAAAATTTTAGAATTCCATAAAGTTTCCAAGTCTTATGGAGATTTGAAAATATTGGATCAATTTAACTACGTATTTAAGCGGAATGAGAAGATTGGAATTGTTGGATACAATGGTTCTGGAAAATCGACTTTCTTAAAAATGATAACGGGTGAACTAGAAGCAGATGCTGGTAAAATAGTAGTTGGAGAGACTGTATCCTTTGCCCATTATCATCAGGAAGGGATTAAGTTAAAAGAAGATAAACGTGTAATTGAGGTTATTAAAGACATAGCCGAGGTCATTCCGCTGGAAAAGGGAAAGAAAATTTCTGCACTTCAATTATTGGAGAGATTCTTATTCCAGAAAGAACAACATTACGCATTAGTTTCTACCCTAAGTGGTGGCGAAAAAAGAAGGTTATATCTGTTAACGATCTTGATGCAGAACCCTAACTTTTTGATTCTAGATGAGCCTACCAACGACTTAGATTTATTCACGCTGAATGCCTTGGAAAGCTACCTTCAGAGTTTTACGGGTTGTTTAATCATCGTTTCTCATGATCGATTTTTCATGGACAAAATGAGTGATCATATGTTTGTGTTTGAAGGTCAAGGGAAGATCAAAGACATCAACGGAAACTACTCTGCTTATCGAGATTTGAGAAAAGCAGAGGGCGCTTCTTTAAAAAAGCAGAAAACGACACCGACAAATACTAGGCCTGAAAAGGAGAAAACCAAACTCACTTATAAGGAGAAACAAGAATTCGAATCTTTAGAAAAAGAAATTGAAGGCTTAGAAAAAGAAAAAGTGGAGTTAACCGAAGAGTTAAATCAAAGCTCTTCAGATTCTGATCGAATTATGAAGATTTCCAAGCGACTGGGACAAGTTCAATCTGAAGTTGACGTTAAAGAAATGCGGTGGCTGGAGTTGAGTGAGATGGGACAATAGGAGGTTCTGGCCCATTAATTCGGTCTAAAGTAAAAGAAACTGCTTTTGAGGTAAAAACTCAAGAGACATGTTCAAACACCATCGTTACCCAAAAGCAATAATTCTTCAAGCGGTCTATTTCAAATTGAGATTTACCTTAAGTTACAGAGACATAGAAGAATTACTCCAGATGAGAGGTGTTGAAGTAGATCATTCTACCATTCAAAGATGGGTATTTAGGTTTTCTCCAATAATAGAGAAGAATATGCATCGAAGGAAATTCCAAGTAGGAGATAGTTGGAGAATGGAAGAGATTGCAAATCTCGACATACATCAAAGTAGCAGGTAAAGACCGCTACTTATACAGAGCTGTTGACA
>JBLIOB010000349.1:0-4338 GCA_047639575.1 Parvicellaceae bacterium | reverse complement strand
GGATTTATTGAAGTGATCTATTGAAAAAATTATTATTCATAACGCTTTTATTTGCAGGATTGATGGCTAAAGGCCAACAAACTCCTCAGTATACGCAGTACATGCTAAATTATTTTGCAATCAATCCAGCTATGGCTGGTATGAAAAAATGTATTGATGTAAAATTAGGATACCGTGCGCAATGGGTTGGGTTTGACGGTAATCCACGTACGGCTTTTGCAACTATAAGTTCGAGAATCAAATTTAAGAAAAGTAAAAGTCCCTATTCCCATCACGGCTTTGGCGCAAAGGTTGAAGATGATCATACGGGACTTACTGGAACAACTAAGTTGTATTTGGCATATGCGTATCATTTTGCTGCTTTCAGAGACTTTAAAGCATCTTTCGGGATTTATGGAGGGATTCAGCAATTTAAATTTAAAGTAGGAGAGTCAAACGCACTTCAAGGTCCAGACCCTGCCATCAATAGTGTGAATTCGAAAATTATTTGGCCTGACTTTACTCCAGGGTTTTTCCTTTATAATGAGAAAATGTACTTCGGTCTGGACATGCGGCAAATGTTGCTGAATAAAATTAAAGGCTATGGTACAGATGGTAAAAATAGATTCAAACATCATTTTGAATTCTTAGCTGGAGCGGATATTAAGGTCGACAATAAGATTTCTTACAGGCCTTCTGTGATGTTGAAATTTACACCTTTGTCGGTGCCATCATTTGATTTGAATTTATTAATGAATTACGATGATCGATTCCAGTTTGGTTTGAGTTATAGAAATACGGATGCATTAGCCGCTATGTTTAAAGTTAATTTTTTGGAACATTTTACACTAGGATATTCATTTGATTTAACAACGTCTAAAATGAGGTTAGGAAGTTCTAATACGCACGAAATAGTCCTAGGCCTGTATACGTGTAACGTTAGGGGAGGAGATAACTTCTCATGCCCAGTGTTCGATTAGTCAGTGATATTTATTCGTTCATCATTTAACAGTTGAATGTTTAATAATTGCGCAACGAATGAATGTCTTGATACGTCTAGTGTTATACATTAGTAGTAGCTTGGAAAAAATAGTTTTAAATCATTGGAACTTTTTTGATTATAAAACGTAGTTACTACGCTGCTTATGAAACAACATCATTAACCTTTGGTTGTGAATATGAGAAAACAACTTGCCACCTTACTAAGCCTACTATTGGCTTTTACGTACTCTTTTACTTACTCAGCGGATTATTACTGGGTAAATAATTCTGGTAATTGGAGCGATGCTTCACACTGGGCGAACAGCTCCGGTGGTGCTGGGGGGTACGGGGTTCCAGGAGAATCCGATGTCGTTCACTTTGATGAAAATTCATTCAACCTCTATTCTGAGGTCAATATGGACGGTGACTTCACTATTAAAGAGTTTCAGTATACTGACGTCACCAAACGAGTTTGGTTTAAAGATGCAGGCAATCATACGCTAGAAGTAAAAGGTGATTTCTATTGTACAAGCCAGGTAGCAGCGTTTTCAGTAGCAAATTTGTTATTGTCAGGAAAAAACAACTGTAGCTTTAATTCCGGAGAGACTGTATTTACCAGAGATATTGAGTTTACAGGGAATTATCAGTTGGATGAACTTCTTGCGGCAACCGGAAACAATAGTAAAATTACGATTTCAAAAGGTGAGTTTGTTTCTAATAACCACTTAGTTTTCGCTGATATCCTGAATATAACTTCGTTGAATACAACAGTTGTTGATTTTGGAACTTCAGAAGTTCACGTTAATAATTCCGCGTTTATTGATGAAAATTCTTATTTAACACTAACCAATAGTAGCGCAACACTGAAGCATGGAGAAGGTCTAGATTCAACAAAGCTTATTGGTACCGGTGGGTTCCTTAATTCGTACCCGAAAGGTGTTACCCTTTGTTCGGAAGGTTTTCAAGTTGATGTTTCCATAACTTCAAATTATGGTGGAGCTGCTATTCAGTGTAACGGAGATTGTAATGGAGAAATTACTGTTGTTCCTTCTGATACAGATGCTGGACCACTAGGTTCAGGAGGTTATAGCTGTCAAATTGTTGGTGGAGCATTCCCTCCTGGTGGCCCATTTACTTCGCAAACGGTTTATACTGGTTTATGCGCAGGTTCCTATACAATAACTTGTATGGATTCATCTCAAGCAGTGATTCCAGGTGTATTATTTGTACAATGTAGTAGTGGAGAAAGTTTAATTGATCCGTTCCCAATTACCTTTAGCGCTACGCCTATTTCAGATCCGACTTGTCCAGACTCTTGCGATGGAGAGGTATTTATATCAGCAGCTGGTGGAACCGGAACATTGGCGATAATATGGCAACCAAGTTTAGTGGATACGAACCGGCCAGATTTTTTATGTTTAGGATTCAATGTTTTTGCGATTACAGATAATAACGCATGTACGATCTTTGATAGTGTTGAAATAAATGACCCTCCTCCATTTGTTTTAAATATTGTAACTCCTCCACTTGCTTGTAATGGTGTTTGTGACGGTACAGCAACCTCTGGTCCCACTGGTGGTTCTGGTCCGCCAGCTTCTTGGACATATACGTGGGTCGCGCCAGTGAATAATCCCCCTGCGGGTCAAGGCACTCAGGCCATAACAGGTTTGTGTGCGGGTGTTGGATCATTAACTATTATTGATACCGCTGGCTGTCCATTTACAGAACCCTATACCATAACCGAACCCTTGCCTTTAATAATAGATTCAATTACCCAAACTGATTTAACTTGTAGTGGAGCTTGTATTGGAACAGCCGAAGTGGATGGAACGAACTCAGGAGGACCTTATTTTTATCAATGGCTTGACGGTGTAACATTGCTGCCTATTGCCAACCCCGGTAATGGTACATCTGCAGTTACGTCTCTTTGTGCAGGAACTTACGTTTGTGAAGTTACTGATGGAAATAGCTGTATAGACACTTCCGTTGTGTTTACGATTACTGAACCACCAGTAATTACTTTTACTACAACTCCCTCAGATGCAACTTGTTTTGGACTTTGTGATGGTCAAGTGGCTTGGACGGCTGCAGGTGGAACAGGGATCATTACTTCAGAGTTATTTTTAATTGCAGCGGTAGATGTTTCTCAAGGATTTACTAACCCAACCATCAACCTTTGTCCAGGAGATTATTACGTAATCCATACGGATGCTAACTTATGTGTCCAGTTTTCAGATACGGTTACTATTAACTCCCAGCCTCAAATAGTAGCAGTTACAAGTGGCTTCAATTCACTTTGCGCGTTGGGAAATAGTGGTGCTGATACGGTTAACATTACAGGTGGAATAGGTCCATTTGGAGTAAATTGGTTTGATGCAGCAACTGGACTAGCTATTGGACAAGTAACTAATCCTGCAGTGGGATTAGCTGCAGGCTGCTATTACGCGGTGGTGACGGATCTAGGTTCGATTTCGGCTTGTGCGGTTTTCTCAGATACTAACTGTTTAATTGATCCTCCTTTATTAACCATAACTACAACGCCAATTGATGAGCAATGTTTTAATGCTTGTGATGGTTCTAATACTGCCGTTGTTGGTGGTGGAATAGGAATTCTTACAACTAGTTGGACATTTGACCCAGGTAGTGTACCAGCCGGGCCAAATGGATTAGCAATTGGAAGTTTATGTGCAGACGATTATACTGCTACAGTAACTGACGGTAACGGATGTACCGCTACGGAAGATTTCACAATAAATCCAGCGCCCGCATTAACCAATACCGTTGTTGAAACTCCGGTTTCTTGTACGAACGCTTGTGACGGTAGTGCAATTGCAACTGCTGTTGGCGGAAATGGGCTGTTAACAGTGTCGTGGGAAGTAGACCCAACTGGAGTATCAGCGGGTCCTGATGGATTATCAATTTCAAACTTATGTCCAGGTGATTACTGGTCTATCGTTACAGATGGAAACGGTTGTACAGATACAGCTTTCTTTGCTTTAAACAATCCGGCTCCTTTAATTATTACAACTACAATCACAGATGAATCTTGCTTTGGTTTTTGCGATGGACAAATTTTAGTCAATGCAGTTGGCGGATCTGGTGGATACACTTTCCAATTAGATAATGGTGGATTTGGAGCTATAAACCCATTTACAGGGTTATGCCAAAACGCATATGACGTCTCTGTTTTAGACGCTTCAGGATGTAGTGATACATTACTTGGAGAAGTAATTGGAGGTCCAACTGAAATTATTTTAGCGTTAACTGTTACCGAAGAAACTTGCTTCGGAGATTGTGATGGATCAATAGTGGTAGTAGCTGCAGGTGGTCTTGGAGGATACACCTACACATGGTCCTCAAGTGCTAATACAACCGATA